>JACFNM010000481.1 GCA_019454915.1 Chitinophagaceae bacterium | reverse complement strand
ATGATCACAGGGTTACGGCTATAGCAGGGGCAGAATGGAATGAAACGAAAATCAACGGAACCGATTTCCGGTACTATGGATATGATGATAGAAATGCAACCAATATCAACAATCTTGAATACCAAACCCGCTATCCCACCTGGCAAAATCTGGCCTTTACCAGAAATATCCCTTTTACACATAGGGTTACCGGAATTACCGACGAATTTGTTTCATACTTCTTAAATGCTGCGTATGCCTATAAAAACCGTTATACGTTTTCGATAAGTGGAAGAATGGACCAGTCGAACCTGTTCGGTGTGAAAACTAACCAGAAAAGCATTCCCCTGTGGTCTTCCGGAATAGCATGGGATTTGGGTCATGAAAAATTTATGAACTTAAAATGGTTGCCCGACCTGAAATTCAGGATTACCTACGGATTTAACGGGAATATTGACAAATCAGCGACTGCCTTTACAACCGCGGAATACTTGGCGCCTAATGATTTCGGGCTGCTTACAGCAGAGATTCGAAATCCTCCGAATGATTCCCTGCGCTGGGAGAAAGTGCGCATGATTAATGTTGGGATTGACTTTGCCCTGCGGAACAAAGTATTAAGTGGTAGTATAGAATATTATCATAAAGAAGCTGATGATTTGATAGGTAATATTCCTACAGCGCCGTCAAGTGGCATGACATCTTTTAAAGGCAATGTAGCCAATATGAAGGGTAATGGAGTGGACATTGATGTTACCAGCAGAAATCTACAAGGTAAAATAAACTGGACTACAAACTGGCTGCTTTCTTTTGTGACCGACAAGATCACAGACTATAAAATCCAATTTTCATCATTTAATCTCGTTCAATCAGGAGAAGGATATTCAGTAAACATATTCCCGGTTGTTGACCGCCCTGTTTACAGTGTTTACAGCTATCAGTGGGGAGGTCTTGATCCTGTTACCGGCGACCCGCAAGGATTTGTAGATGGCCGGCTTTCCAAAGATTACAGTGCCATCCGTAATACTACCAAACCTGAAGAACTTTTTTTTCATGGCTCAGCCCGCCCAAGGGCTTTCGGGGCTTTGCGGAATACGTTTGCTTACAGGAATTTTCAACTTTCTGTTAACCTTACTTATAAGCTGAACTACTATTTCAGAAAACCGTCTATAAGCTACACCGGTTTCTTCAATTACTGGCTCGCAAACAGCGATTACAGCCTTCGCTGGCAAAAACCAGGTGATGAAAATTTCACCAATGTGCCTTCAGTTGTATATCCAACCAATAGCAGCAGAGACGATTTTTACAACTACTCCTCTGTTTTGGTGGAAAAAGCAGATCATATTCGTTTGCAGGATATTCAACTCAGTTATACAATTTCTAATACAAACCGGATGAAGCTGCCATTTGATACTTTCCAGGTGTTTGCCTACGCGAACAATCTGGGAATTATATGGAAGGCAAACAATGCAGGTATTGATCCTGACTATGTTTCCGGATATATCAATCCAAAAACTTTTAGCGCCGGTATAAAAGCTACGTTTTAATTCTTAAAAACCTGATTGCATGAAACAATATATTTTCATTATATCACTTATTGCCTGTTCTTTCGGCTGTCAGAAAAAACTTGACGTCAAGCCTGATAAATCATTGGTAGTTCCTTCTACTTTAAAGGACTTACAGGCACTTTTAGACGCAGCGTCAGTAAATTCCTCTTGCGTGATGATCGGAGAAGCAGGGGCCGATAACTACTATCTACAGGATACAAGATGGGCTGCTTTGGCTGTTCAGTATAGAAACATCTATGTCTGGGAGAAAGACCTGTACCCTGGAATCACAAATATATTTGATTGGTATATACCATACGAAGAAGTATTCAGGGCAAATGTAGTCCTGGAAGCATTGGAAAGATACAATGCTTCTATGGCACATACTGATGAATATAAAAACATTAAAGGAACTGCTTTATTTATCAGGGCGCACGCTTTTTACCAACTGGCTCAGCTATTTTGCAAACCTTATAGCAGCACTGCAGCAACCGACCTGGGGATTCCTTTAAAATTGAATGCCGATGTAACGGAACCAGTTTACAGTGCCTCCGTACAGGAAACTTATAATAGGATATTGACGGATCTGCAGACGGCCAAAGGCCTATTGCCTTATATCGCATCTTACATTACCCGACCGTCTGTAAATGCAGTATATGCTTTGTCGGCAAGGGTGTACCTGACCATGGGCAGCTATGATAAGGCGCTGGAATATTCCAATGCTTCTTTGGATAAAAATGATATTTTACTCGACTTTAATACACTTTCCCCTGGAGCGGCCAATCCAATTCCGGTTTATAATAATGAAATAGTCTGGGACAGCAAATTTACCGGTACCGGCCCGCTGGGGCAATCTACCGCCCCGGTAGATACGCTTCTCTATGCTGCTTATGCTGCTGACGATCTCAGAAAAGTTGTATTCTTTAAAACGGAAACTAACGGCCTTATAACTTTCAAAGGAAACTACAGCGGTTCAACAATAAGGTGGGGCGGCATTGCCAATGACGAAATTTACTTAGTACGAGCCGAATGCAAAGCCCGTAATGGTGACAAAGATGGAGCGATGAATGATCTTAATTTCTTATTGCAAAAAAGGTGGAAGGCTGGAACATTTGCTCCTCTTACAGCTTCAACAGCAGACGAAGCGCTTGGATTGATATTGAACGAAAGAAGAAAAGAACTTTTATTCCGGGGG
>JACFNM010000010.1 GCA_019454915.1 Chitinophagaceae bacterium | reverse complement strand
AAAAAAAGTTGCCTTTTCTATAAGGCAACTTTTTATTTATGCTTTTGCTTTTTCCGGTGAAACGAATAAGGGTTACTACCGGATTCATTCATCCTAATGCGCTGCGGCGGGAACCGGTGAACGCGGATTCGCTTTCTTCTGCCAGAAGAAGAAGATAAGAAACAGCACAATCAATATGCCGGGGAAGGCGACCATTTTTGCCAGGGTTTCCTGTCCGGCAACAAGTTCCAGTTCGGTACCAGTGAGTCCGGCTGCAGAATGCACTTCCTTTGCCTTATCAATCCATGCACCGATGATGGGCTGGAATATAGCGGTAGAGAACATCCCTACGCCTCCGATGATAGACATTCCGAGGGCGCCGCTTAACGGTACGCGCTGAGCTACGGCGCCTACCATGGTTGGCCAGAAGAAACAAACCCCTATGGCGAACAGGATTGCTGCTAAGTAGGCCACCGGGCCGGTAACTGTACTAAACATATAGATACCGATGGCGGCGAAGATAGCCCCACCCAATAAAACACCGGTCTGTCCTAACACGTGTGTAACAGGTCCGCCGAAAAATCTGCCAACAGCCATTAATCCGGTTACTAAAGCCAGAATCAACATGGGATCGGCTCCGCTCTTGCTTAAAATCAAGCCTACCCATTGCTGCGGACCGAATTCGGAAATGGCCGTGAGTGCCATACAGCAGAATAAGAAAATATAGGTGGGAGTAAGCATGGCTTTGAAATTCTTGCCCAAATCGGTAGAACCTTCCACTTTGGGTTTGGGAAACGTTTTACCATAAAACAGAATCGCATAGATGACAGTAGGTATCATCGTCACCCACATTTGAGCCTGCCAGCCCATACCAAAGCTCGTCATAAATTTGGAGATAAGGCTTCCGAGAACTATACCACCCGGAAACCACATGTGAAACCGGTTAAGCATCTTACTCATTTTATCGCCGGAATACATGTCTGCAATCATGGGGTTACAGGCCGCTTCCGTACATCCATTTCCAAAACCGATAAACAGGGTAGAGATTAATAATAGGACATAACCACCTGAGTATATCGTGAATATGATACCCAGTGTGTGCGCCACGAAAGCTACCCTCATGATGTTCCTGGGGCCAACCACGTAATAAAATAATCCGCCAAGGATCATAGAGATGGGGAATCCGAGAAAAAACATGAGATTGATGAATCCCAGTTGTTCGGCAGAAAGCTTGAATACTTCTCCAAGCTCTGCTAATATACCTGCACGAATACTGAAGGTAAATGCAGTTGTAATTAGTGCAAAGCAGCTCCCGTTAAACAGGGCACTTCTGTTAATGTTTTCGTTCATTAATGTTCGGTTTAGTGTGTTATGGAATTTTTTTTAAACGATTGGTGTAAACGTAGAAGCAATATAGATAAAAAAACTCAGGCTATTAAATTTAATAGAATTCAAATTATTTATTTCCAAAGCCGGTTTGGAAGGTAAATGAATCAGACCGAAGGGTGCAACTTCCGGCTACGAAGATGCGGGATGGTACAGGATGGTCGCGCTCGAGGCAGGCAGGTTTTGCCGGCTAAAAAAGCGC
The DNA here is from genome assembly GCA_019454915.1 of Chitinophagaceae bacterium. GTDB lineage: Bacteria > Bacteroidota > Bacteroidia > Chitinophagales > Chitinophagaceae > Agriterribacter. The sequence continues at coordinate 24,650 of JACFNM010000010.1, read as the reverse complement.
TGAAATAATATCCTCCAGCGTCATGCCCTTGAAATAACTGCCTATGGTAAACTGATATAGGACACTCCGCAGCGTTTTTTCATTGTGCGCCTGGCCGGTCAGCGCTGTTTCTATTTCAGCAATATCTTTTTCATTAAAAAAGTCGCCAAATATCTTAACCTTTCGGATGATCCCTTTTTCCACATCCAGGTTCATTTCAAGGATACCGCCCTCGGTTTTTATCTCTTTTTTAAAGCTGTAATCAGGCGACAGTCCGTAGTTCCACTCGTCCGTTGCGTACTTTTCATCTCTTATTTTTTGAATAGCCGCAAGGTCTTCCGGGGTAAATTCATACAGGATACTATCTTTATTGCTGGCAATAACGTAGTCCATGATCTTTTGGGTAAATGCTTCAATCGTCAGGGGGGCGGGCAAATGCTCGGAAATGTTGGTTACTCTCTTGGGAAGGGACTTCACAGCTTTGTCTTTGTATTTAAGCGGGTGAATCCGGAGGGCTTCGCTTACGTTTTTCATTTCCGAAGCAAATAGCAGCGTTCCGTGATGCAGGATCTTGTTTTTGAAAATATGCTCCGCATTCCCTGAAATTTTTTTGCCGTCAATGGTAATATCGTTTCTGCCTTCAAAGCGGGCATTTACACCCAGTTCGTTCAATACTTCCACAATGGGTCGGGTATATTTTTCGAAGTCCATCAGCGTAGAATCGTCACCTGTTTTGGTAAAAGAGAAATTCAAATTTCCCAGGTCGTGATAAACCGCGCCTCCACCCGATAATCTGCGCACGACATGAATGTTATGGGCTTTTACGTAGTCGAAATTGATTTCAGCCAGCGTATTCTGATGCTTGCCGACGATGATGGCATTATCGTTTCGCCACAGCATAAAGCAGTCTTCCGCTATGTGTTTAAATATATATTCGTCTGTGGCTATATTAAAATAAGGGTCCGTGGATTGATGATAGATACAAAGCATGTCAGAATTTGTGCAAAGATAAATAATATCGGATGAGAAGACCCGGACACAGAAAGTCATCATGGAGGAGGCGGGCCAAAAATGTTTTGGATTAAGCCGGAAGTAGCCCGCTTTTGATGCTGGCCGGCCAAGCTGGTTTTATGGAATTTTGTGCCAGGAGAATCTTATAAAAATCAAAGTGTGGAAAGTTTCGGTATTAAAACATGGAAGATGCCGTTGATGGTTATCATATGATAACGGTCAAGGGGAACAGGTTACGCGATAATTTGAAAAAGTGATAAAATTTCAGGCGGGTGACAAAGCGACAGAAATTTAGTTAGATAAGCTAATTTTTTATAGGCTTTGTTGAGGCATTTTTTAAAAGGATTCCTTAACTTGCCCGCTCCCTTAAAAATTGCCATATGTCGCTACGTCAGAACAGGGAAGAACAGAAGGAGAAAAGAAGGGTCTTATTGCATTCTTTGTATGATTATTCGATGGGTATTTTGTGGCTTGGGTTAGGGGCTTTTTTCTTAATGAATAAGAAGTTGGATGTTGATTGGATGAATAGCGATACTCTGCTTGATGGGATTTTTGGCGGGGTAGGCATTGCTTATGGTTTGTTTCGGATTTACAGAGGATATCAGCAGAAGAATATTAGAAGGTGAATTGGATGAATGTCATATACAGGGTGATTCCGGCGGGGTTGTTCGTGCTCGTTGTGTTTGTACAGACAGCTTGTAACAATAGCGGGCAGACGCGAGCGATCACCGGTGACGATGATCTAAGGTCGGGAACGATACATATCAGTGTGGACGAATCTTTCAAGCCTATCATTGACTCTCAGATCAGGGTTTTTATGTCTCAGTATCCTGAGGCTACCATTATTCCGCATTATAAGGCGGAGGCGGAATGTCTGAAAGATCTATTAACGGATAGTATCCGGATGATTATAGTTACCCGTGGATTGAGTGAGGAAGAATCGGTTTCTTTAAAAGATACGTTGGGGTTTACTCCTCCTTACGGTCAGGTGGCCACGGACGCGATAACGGTAATTGTGAATAATAAATCCAAAGATTCCCTATTTACCATGGGGGAAATCAGGTCTTTGATGAACGGAACGAGCGGATTTAAGATGAATCCCGTATTAGACGGGAATGCTGCTACCAGTACGGTCAGGTTTATGTTAGACTCTGTGCTCAACGGTGGTTCGTTTGCCTCCGATGTGGCTGCAGCCAGTTCCAGCCAGGGGGTGATTGATTATGTGGCGAACCATGAAAACGCCATCGGGTTTGTGGGGGTAAGCTGGATGGGAGACCCGGATGATCCGCAACAGTTGACTTTTTTGACCAATGTAAAAGTGGCTTCAGTGCAGGCAAGAGATGATGGTGAAAAATTTGTTAAACCTTATCAGGCAAATATTGCTATGCACCGGTATCCTATGGTTCGCGGTTTGTATTATATTGTGAAGGAAAATTATAGTGGGCTGGGACGTGGATTTACGAATTTTTTGAAAGGAGAAAGAGGTCAGTTGATATTCCAAAGGGCTTATCTTGTGCCGTCTAATATGCAGTTTGTAATCCGGTCGGCAGAATTAAAGGAAGAATAGACAAGAATTATATTTTTTTACCAAAACCAAAATTTTAAATCGAAAATGATGAAGCACACAATCAGATTTATAGTAGCAGCGCTTTTTCTGAGCAATGTTTCATTTGCGCAATCAGTAGATGAGGGGAAAAAACTCTATTACTATGAAAGGTATAATAGTGCAAAGGAAGCTTTGGAAAAAGCAGTTCAGGCAAAACCCGGTGATGTTGATGCTGTCTATTGGTTAGGGCAAACGCTAATTGCATTGAAAGATGTGGACGGAGCAGAAAAGGTGTACCAGGCGGCTCTCCAGTCAAACGGTAGTGACCCATTGTTACTGGTGGGTATGGGACAAATTGAATTGTTGAAGAATAAAGTGAATGATGCACGCCAGCGCTTTGAAACCGCGATTAGTCTTACAAAGGGTAAGGATATAGGAATTCTGAATGCTATTGGTCAGGCAAATGTGAATGCGGCAGATGGCGACGCGAAGTATGCTATTGAGAAGTTGACGCAGGCCACTGCGGTAAGGAGATTTAAAGAACCTTCGGTCTATATTAACATGGGAGACGCTTATCGTAAGTTGTTGGATGGCGGAGCTGCCGTTACTTCGTATCAGAATGCACTCAACCTGGATCCGAAGCTGGCAGAAGCTGAGTACAAGATTGGAAAAATTTATGTAACCCAGGGCGCCGAACAGGCTAATATCTTTTTGAGACACTTTGAATCAGCTATTGATTTAGATCCCGCGTATGCACCGGCTTACTATGATTTATATGCCTACTGGTATTCCCGAGATGTGAATAAGGCAAGAGATTACTTTGCAAAGTATAAGGCCAATACCGATTTCACCCCGTCTGTGGAAGCCGAAGAGATCAGCCTGATATACGCGTCAGGCGATTTTAAAGGAGCGATTGAGAAAGCGGATGAAAAACTTCTGAAAGAAAAGGATAAGGCAAGCCCAAAATTATACAGGGTAAAGGCTTACGCATACGATAAGTTGGGCGATTCTTTAAATGCGCTGCAGAATATGGAGTTGTTCTTTGCGAAAGGCGACTCCTCGTTATTCCTGCCGGATAATTATGTGAAGATGGCGGAAATATCAGCCAAGTTTCCCGATAAGCTGGAACAGGCAGACAGTTACTTCGATAAGGCTATAGCGTTAGATACCGTGATGAAGCAAAAGATTGCCTATGCAACAGCGGCATCCAACATGTATAAGAAGATTAATAACCGGGCTAAATCGGCAGACTGGCTTACCCGAATCCTGCAGATTAATCCTGATTATGGAAAACTGGAACTGTTTTATGCCGGATGGGAAAACTTCTACGGTGAACAATACCAAACTGCTGACAGTGTTTTCAGCTTGTATAAACAAAAATATCCGGAGGATATGCAAGGTTATTACGGAGGATTCCGTACCAGGTGGGCAATTGATTCTACTATGGAACAGGGGCTGCCGGTGGATGACGCTATTAAGTACAGTGAAATAGCATCGGAAGATTCTGTGAAAAATAAATCAGGATTGATGTTGGCCTATGGATATCTGGCGGGCTACAATGCCAATCAACTAAAGGAGTATGAAAAAGCCATATTTTATCTTGACAAGATGATTAGTCTCGATCCGAACAATGAGGATGCGAAAAATAACAGGGATATCCTGCAAAAAGCACTTGACCGTCCTCAACCGAAAGCCGGCGCAACGGGTAAGAGTAGTACTACCGGAGCCAAGTAACTCATATATAAGTTGATAACGGACTTAGCAAAATAACCCCAAAATTCAAAATAGTTTTGGGGTTTTATTTTTATGATAAGTAATGGTTATTATAAAACGCTCCCTTATTTTTGCGGCCAAAAATCCAGGCATCAGAAGGCGATAGGTTGAATGAGTAGCACCTGGTTTGTATAATAAATATACTTCTCTTTAAGAGGGAAGCCAATTTGGAAACGGGAATGATATCTTATTTTCTACTTCAAGCACTTCCTGCCTCATCGGCTGCTGATATTCAGGACTCCTTTAATTATTACCCTATTGCGCTGCAATTGATGTTTGCCATTGGTTTTGTGGTGGTGATGATGGCTGTAACGCACTGGTTGGGACCCAAAAGACCCACTGCCGAAAAACTCGAAAATTTTGAGAGCGGGATTGAAATCAGCGGAAACGCCCGCCGGCCCTTAGCGGTTAAATATTTCCTGGTGGCCATCCTGTTTGTGTTGTTCGACGTAGAAGTAATATTTTTTTATCCATATGCCGTCAACTTCAGGGAGTTGGGCTGGGAAGGATTTGCCGCGGTGCTGGCCTTTGTAGGATTTTTTATAGCAGGATTTTATTATATTATTAAAAAGGACGCTTTGAGGTGGGAGGATTGAGGAGTGCAGCAGGTTAAAGCAATTGAAAACATTTAAAAATTATGGCACGACCGGTTCGATTTAATATAAAGCCCAAGGCAAGAGATTATAAAGGACATATAGGGCTCGCTGATACGCCCGATGGGTATATGGGAGAAGGTTTTTTTGCAACAAAACTGAGTGATGTGATCGGATTGGCCAGAAAGAATTCTCTTTGGCCCATGCCCTTTGCAACCTCCTGTTGTGGTATCGAGTTTATGGCCACCATGGGCGCGCATTATGACTTTGGAAGATTTGGTTCGGAAAGAATGGCATTTACGCCGCGCCAGTGTGATATGTTGATGGTGATGGGTACCATCGCCAAAAAAATGGGACCGGTATTGAGACAGGTTTACATACAGTTGTCGGAACCCCGCTGGGTTTTAGCTGTAGGCGCCTGTGCTTCCAGCGGCGGAATATTTGACAGCTACTCCGTCATGCAGGGTATTGATCAGATTATCCCGGTGGATGTATATGTGCCGGGTTGCGCACCAAGGCCGGAAGCAATTTTGGACGGCGTGCTTGCCCTGCAGGAACTGGTGAAAAATGAAAGCATCAGAAGAAGACATAGTGAAAAATATCAGCAGCTTTTAAGCAGCTACGGAATCCAGTAATGCCGGGCAAGAAAACGAATATAGCTGCATAGAATAAATCTTGAACATTTTCATGGAGTTGACAAACGAATATATCAAAAACCGAATAATAGAGAAGTTCGGCGACGCTGCTTCGGGGTTTGAGGAACCTTATGGGATGCTCAGTTTTGAAGTGCCTAAAGAACTGAACCTGCGGATGCTTCAGTTTCTGTATGATGATCCGGAATTGCGCTTTCAGTTCCTGACGGATTTGCAGGCGATACATTATCCGGATAACCCGGGCCGTGAATTGGCAGTCGTCTATCATGTTCACAATATGAAAGATAATGTGCGGTTGCGGTTCAAAGTATTTGCATCCATTGAAACACCTGACGTCTTTACGGCTACTCAGTTATACGCATGCGCTAACTGGATGGAACGGGAAACCTACGATTTTTTTGGGGTAAATTTTGTAGGACATCCCAATCTGAAGCGAATCCTGAATGTGGATGAAATGGATTATTTCCCCTTAAGAAAAGAATACCCGTTGGAAGAGCAAACCCGGTTAGATAAAGACGATGAAATGTTTGGAAGATAGAAGAGGACGGATAAACCCTTTTAATTCATTATAGAAATTGTTCTTAAGACTGTATGGCGGAGGAAGTTTTACAAAATACGATTGAGCAAAATATTAAGTTGCCCGAAGGGTCTATCGAGAAGACGACAACGACGCTGAACCTGGGTCCTACCCATCCGGCAACGCATGGCGTATTTCAGAATATCCTTGAAGTGGATGGCGAGAGAGTGCTTTCCGCAGAGCCAACAGTGGGGTATATACATCGGGCATTTGAAAAGATTGCCGAACGGCGCCCGCTTTATCAAATCACACCGCTTACCGATCGCCTGAATTACTGCTCCGCGCCTATCAATAATCTTGGCTGGCATATGACCTGTGAGAAATTGCTGCATATTGAAACGCCGAAGCGGGTGGATTATCTGCGTGTCATTATCATGGAATTGGCCAGAATTACCGACCATCTGATCTGTAATTCCGTAATAGGCGTGGACGCCGGAGCGCTTTCCGTGTTCCTATATGTGATGCAGTATCGCGAATTGGTTTATGAGATATATGAAGAAATCTGCGGCGCCCGGCTTACCACCAATATTGGAAGAATCGGGGGCTTTGAAAGAAACTTCAGCGCCGCTGCCTGGGAAAAACTGGAAAGATTTCTTAAGGATTTTCCCAAGGCATTGAAGGAGTTTGAAGATCTTTTGCAACGCAACAGAATATTTATTGACAGGACGGTGGGTGCAGGCCCTATCAGTGCAGAGCGTGCATTAAACTACGGTTTTACCGGACCCAACCTTCGGGCAGCGGGAGTGGATTACGACGTGAGGGTGCATACGCCTTATAGCAGTTACCAGGATTTTGAATTTAATATACCCGTAGGAACTACAGGGGATGTGTACGACAGATGGCTGGTCCGCAACCAGGAGATGTGGGAGTCTTTGAAGATTATCCGGCAGGCCTATGAAAAAATTCAGCAGTTCAAGGGTAAGGAGGCCGAAGTATATCACGCAGACGTACCTGAATTTTATCTGCCGCCCAAGGATAAAGTGTACACCACCATCGAAGCGCTGATCTGGCATTTTAAAATCATTATGGGTGAGACCAATATTCCTGTGGGTGAGGTATATCATTGTGTGGAGGGAGCTAACGGAGAACTTGGTTTCTATTTAATCAGTGACGGAGGCCGCTCGCCGTACAGATTACACTTCAGGAGGCCCTGCTTTATCTATTATCAGGCTTATCCTGAACTGGTGAAAGGGGCTATGCTGGCAGATGCCGTGATTATACTAAGCAGCCTGAACCTGATAGCGGGAGAGATGGATGCGTAAACCAAAACCGGATCAAAACAAGAGAACCTGAATATTATAAAATGGAATTTACAGTAGAAAGACTACAGAAGGTAAAAGAAATCGTTGCACGATATCCTGATGGGAAGCAGAAGAGCGCGTTGTTGCCTGTTCTTCATTTGATGCAGGAGCAGGAGGGGTGGCTGAGCGTGGAGTCAATGGACTATGTGGCTTCTCTGCTGAGCCTGGAACCCATCGAGGTGTATGAAGTGGCTACTTTTTATACGATGTATAATCTGAAGCCGGTAGGAAAGTATATGTTTGAAGTGTGCAGAACAGGTCCGTGTATGATCAATGGGAGTGATGAGATAATCGCCTATATCGGGGATAAACTGGGTATTCAGCCGGGAGAAACGACAGCGGACGGCTTGTTTACCTTAAAGACAGTGGAGTGCCTGGGCGCCTGTGGTTATGCGCCCATGATGCAGATGGGGAAGCATTATAAAGAGCACCTTACGAAAGAGAAAGTAGATGCCATCATCGAAGAGTGCAGAAGAAATGCTGCTATGAATAATTGATAAAAGGAAGAGCGTTCGTTATGGGAGTAAAATTATTATTAGATAAGGTTCATATAGAAGGGATTCGTTATTACGATGCCTATCGTAAAAACGGAGGTTATGCAGCCGTTGAAAAAGCCCTGAAGACGATGAGTCCGGAACTTATTGTAGATGAGGTGAAAAAGAGCGGGTTGCGTGGACGCGGTGGAGCAGGTTTCCCCACCGGGCTTAAGTGGAGCTTTATAGCGAAGCCCGAGGGTGTTCCGAGACACCTGGTATGCAATGCGGATGAAAGTGAGCCGGGAACTTTTAAGGATCGCTACCTGATGGAATTCCTTCCGCATCTGTTGATTGAAGGACTGATCATCAGTTCATTTGCGTTGGGCAGTAATGTTACTTTCATCTATATCCGTGGAGAGTATGCCTGGATACCGGAGATTCTGGAACAGGCAATTGCAGAAGCGAAGGCGAACGGGTGGTTAGGCAAGAATATACTGGGAACGGGGTTTGATTGTGAAATATATGTACAACGTGGCGCCGGTGCTTATATCTGTGGAGAGGAAACTGCCCTGTTGGAATCGCTCGAAGGCAAGAGAGGGAATCCGAGAATTAAGCCGCCTTTTCCTGCTGTAAAAGGATTGTGGGACAGACCCACGGTGGTGAATAATGTAGAGACCCTTGCTGCAGTCGTCCCTGTAATTAATATGGGTGGCGAAGCTTACGCTAAGATTGGAGTGGGCAGATCTACTGGTACTAAATTGATTTCGGCCTGTGGGAATATCAATAAGCCCGGTGTGTACGAGATTGACATGACAATTAGTGTGGAAGAATTTATTTATAGTGAAACATATTGTGGCGGCATCGCTAAGGGTAAGAGATTGAAAGCCTGTATTCCGGGTGGTTCGTCAGTACCTATACTGCCGGCGAACCTATTGCTGAAAACGGCTAAGGGAGAGACGCGCTATATGAATTATGAGAGTTTGAGTGATGGCGGTTTTGCTACGGGAAGTATGTTGGGGAGCGGAGGGTTTATCGTGTTAGATGAGGATCAGTGCGTGGTACGGCATACCTATACCCTGGCCAGGTTTTATCGCCATGAAAGTTGTGGCCAGTGTAGCCCATGCAGGGAAGGTACGTTGTGGATGGATAAAATTTTAAAGAATATCGAAACGGGAAAAGGGAAGAAAAAGGATATTGATTTGCTCTGGGATGTTCAACGAAGGATTGAAGGGAATACTATCTGTCCGTTAGGTGATGCGGCTGCGTGGCCGGTAGCTGCTGCTATCAGGCATTTCAGAGATGAATTTGAATGGCATGTGGATCATCCGGATGAGTGTTTGAAGAGAAATTTTGGACTGGCCCATTATGCTGATCCTATTGAAGTGGTAACGTAGAAAAATGTTTCGCACTGCGAGAAATATAAGTTATGTCTGAAGAGAAAAAATTATTTAAGGTTACTATTGACGGGATCACGATAGAAGTGGAGCCCGGAACTACTATCCTTAATGCCGCGAGGCAGATTGGAGGAGAAGTGACTCCTCCCGCGATGTGTTATTATACCAAATTAAAAAATAGCGGAGGTAAGTGCCGAACCTGTCTCGTGGAAGTGGCAGCCGGCTCAGCAGCCGATCCAAGGCCGATGCCCAAGTTGGTTGCTTCCTGCCGTACCACGGTTATGGACGGGATGGTGGTCAAGAATACCACAAGTGAAAGAGTGTTGGATGCCAGGGAGGGCGTAGTGGAATTTCTGCTGATAAATCACCCGATAGACTGTCCGATATGTGACCAGGCGGGCGAATGCGATTTGCAGGATCTAAGTTATGTACATGGCGCCGATGCTTCACGATTTGATTTTGAAAAAAGAACTTTTGTAAAACATAATCTCGGTCCGTACATCCAGTTACACATGACCCGCTGCATTATGTGTTACCGTTGTGTATATGTGGCAGACCAGGTAACGAACAAGCGAGTTCATGGCATACTGGAAAGAGGAGACAAGGCTGAAATAGCAACTTATATCGAAAAAGCGCTGGACAACGATTTTATAGGAAATGTAATAGACGTATGCCCGGTAGGCGCTTTAACGGATCGTACGTTTCGCTTTAAGAGCCGCGTATGGTTTACCAAACCCGTAAAAGCACATAGGGATTGTAGCAAATGCTGTGGTAAAGTACATGCATGGTTCAGAGGCGATGAGATTCTTCGGGTTACGGGACGAAAAGACCAGTGGGGAGAAGTGGAAGACTGGATTTGCAACGAGTGCCGCTTTGAAAAGAAAAGTATTCATGATTGGGTAATAGAAGGTCCTGCTGAAATTAATCGTCATTCGGTTATTTCTCAGGGACATTACTCGGGTAAGGTTGGAACTACAAAGCCGAATGAGCCGTTCAGTAAGGTGATGAAGGGACGGCAGCCCAACTTGCTGATGGATATCCATAGTGTGAGCGAGGTGAATCCTCCCGAACTCGACTTATCCGCGTTACCGGGCCCCGCCCATTCAACGGATTTTCCTAAGAGAAAAGACACGGGTGAGGAGCCATTGACCATATCGGAAAAGAGTAAGGGAAGACTGGGTTAGTAATACAAAAAGCAGCCTTGTAATTGATAAAAACGATATCATCTGAATAAAATATATGACACTACTTGCTTTTGACTGGGCATTCACGATAGAAAAGGCAATTTTGATTGCTATTATTATTTCAATTTCATTGGTAGTGGCCATGTATGCTACCTATGCCGAAAGAAAGATAGCGGGCTTTATCCAGGATAGGGTAGGTCCGAATCGTGCGGGGCCGTTCGGTATCCTGCAGCCCTTAGCCGATGGTATAAAATTGTTTTTTAAAGAAGAAGTCACGCCGAATCCTTCTAATAAATTTTTGTTTATTCTCGGACCGAGCCTTGCTATGTTGACGGCGATGATGACCTCGGCCATCATACCCTGGGGCGGAAAAATTGAGTTAGGCGGTCGAATGGTAGATTTACAGGTAGCCGACATCAACATTGGTATCCTCTATATATTCGGTGTCGTAAGCCTGGGGGTGTACGGAATGATGGTTGGCGGATGGGCCAGCAATAACAAATACTCCCTGATGGCCGCTTTACGCGGCGCCAGTCAGGCGATTAGCTACGAGTTGGCGATGGGGCTGGCACTCATTGCTTTATTAATGCTTACCGGGTCATTGAGTTTGAGAACGATTACCGATCAGCAGATTCATAATAACTGGTGGAATATTGTTTACCAACCGTTAGGGTTTCTGATTTTCTTTATTTGCTCACTTGCTGAATGTAACCGGGCGCCCTTCGATTTGCCGGAAGCGGAGAGTGAATTGAACATGGGATATCACCAGGAATATTCATCCATGAAACTGGGCTTTTTTCTTTTTGCAGAGTATATCAATATGTTCATCAGTTGTACGGTAATCGCTACTTTGTATTTAGGAGGATATGATATGCCGTTTGTAGATGAATCGCAGCTATCGGGGATAACGGCCCTGATAGTAGGCTTGCTGGCATTATTCGGTAAGACCTTTTTGCTCATTTTTGTGTTTATGTGGATTCGGTGGACTTTACCCAGGTTCAGGTATGATCAACTGATGAATTTAGGCTGGAAGGGATTGATACCCCTGGCATTAATCAATATGGTATTGACCGGAGCTATTGTTTTATTTATGATGAAATAGACGGAATTAGTTGGGGGATATGATGGATAAAAATACTTTTGCACGGCTTTTAAAATTCCTTTCCGAAGGATTAATAAAGTGAATATGGAAGCATTAACTCAAAGGGCCAGGCTGGTAGACAGACGGCCGATGAATTGGCTCGAAAGGATTTATTTGTGGGAGATAATGAAGGGGATGCGGATAACGCTCAGGCACTTCTTTAAGAAGAAAGTGACCATTCAGTATCCTGAACAAACCCGTACTTTTAGCCCGGTGTTCAGAGGATTGCATATACTCAACCGGGATGAGGAAGGAAGAGAGAGGTGTACGGCCTGTGGTCTTTGTGCAGTAGCATGTCCTGCGGAAGCAATTACTATGGAGGCCGCAGAGCGCCTGCAGGGTGAGGAAAATTTATATAGGGAGGAGAAGTACGCAGCTAAATATGAGATCAACATGTTGCGCTGCATTTTTTGCGGACTGTGCGAAGATGCATGCCCTAAGGATGCCATTTATTTAAGTGAAACTTTTGCCCCCGCTAATTATAGCCGCAAGAGCTTTATTTATGCTAAGGATGATTTACTTATTCCTGATCCTGTTACCCAACCGGAAGAATATGCCCGGGCAAAGGGACTGATAGATAAGGTAAAAAATTCAAAATCCTGATCGCTACCAAACGAATGATTTGATAACATGGGAATAATGCAATTACTCTTCTGGCTTCTGACGCTTCTGACATTGGGCAGTGCGGTGATGGTGGTTTACAGTAAGAATCCGGTACATAGTATTCTCTGGCTGATTGTAACTTTTTTTGGCATATCCGGGCATTATGTTTTGCTGAATGCCCAATTTCTGGCCATCGTTAATATCATTGTTTATGCGGGGGCTATCATGGTGCTTTTTCTTTTTGTGGTGATGCTCATGAACCTCAACATGACATCGGTCGGTATAAAGAACAAGTGGCTCACTTTTGCCGGTGTCATTTCCGGGGGCAGCCTGATGTTGATACTGGTTGCGGCACTGAAGGATGCGTCTGAGATGCGCAGCCAATTAGCCATGCACACGGGAGATATCGGTTTGATAAACAATTTGGGCATGGTGCTGTTTAAGGATTATGTATTGCCTTTTGAGATAAGCAGCGTATTGTTTTTGAGTGCGATGGTAGGCGCTGTGTTAATAGGGAAAAAATCAGAAAATGAATTGGTAAACCAATAAGTAATATGACTATCAACCATTATGTTTTTTTATCGGTAGCCTTATTTTGTATTGGCATTATCGGTGTATTAACCCGCCGGAATATGATCATCATATTTATGTGCGTGGAGTTGATGCTCAATGCGGTGAATTTACTGTTGGTGGCATTTTCGAAGATGCATTATTTGGCGGCTGCTGCTCGTGACGCTGCTACCACAGCAGGTACAGATGCACAGTTGTTTGTTTTCTTTATTATGGTGGTAGCGGCGGCAGAGGTAAGTGTGGGATTGGCTATCATCGTGATGTTATATAGGAATACCCATTCGGTGGATATCAATTTTTTAAACAGACTAAAACACTAAACAGGCAAGAGGGAGGAACATTCATTTTTTTCTGCCACGTCTGAACGGATATGAGTAAGTTAGTTTACCTGGTACCCCTGTTCCCGTTGATTGGCTTTTTGATCAATGGATTAGCAAGGAAGGCTTTGTCAAAATCAGCCGCCGGATGGATCGGAAGCGGTGTGGTGCTGCTTTCTTTTGTAATAAGCATTATCCTGTTTTTTGACGTTCGCGCGGGCCACACCGGAGTCGTTCGGCTGTTTGATTTCATTTCGGCAGGCTCCCTGCAGATCCCCTTTGCCTTTCAGGTAGATCAGTTGTCGGCGGTTTTCATGCTGATTATTACCGGTGTAGGATTTTTAATACACGTATATTCTACGTCTTATATGAAAGAAGAATCACCCGATCAGTTTGCGCGGTATTTTTCTTTTCTCAATTTATTCGTTTTTTCTATGCTCCTGCTGGTGCTTGGCGCCAATTATTTGATCATGTTTTTAGGCTGGGAAGGGGTAGGACTTTGTTCCTATTTGTTGATAGGATTCTGGTATAAGAACGTTGATTTTAGCACCGCAGGGCGAAAAGCATTTGTGATGAACCTGGTTTGTGACTTAGGTATACTGTAGGCCGTGTACTGGATGCTGCAGCATTTTGGCAGTTTAAATTTTGCCGATGTGCTTGGCGGCGCCGAAGGAATGACGGTCAATGATAAGGTGCTGGTAGGCATTACCCTGCTGCTGTTTTTGGGGGCTGTGGGAAAAAGCGCCCAGGCTCCATTGTTTACCTGGTTGCCGGATGCGATGGCCGGTCCCACGCCGGTATCTGCTCTTATCCATGCCGCTACCATGGTTACGGCGGGTATTTATCTCGTGGCCAGAAGTAATGTTTTATATACCCTGGCGCCGTTTACCCAGGGAGTAGTGGCTATAACGGGATTGTTTACCGCCATATTTGCCGCATCCATCGCTTTAAAGCAAAATGATATTAAAAAGGTATTGGCTTATTCCACGGTTAGCCAGTTGGGGTATATGTTCTTAGGCTTGGGCGTAGGCGCTTTTACCGGTGCTGTTTTTCATGTAATAACGCATGCTTTTTTCAAAGCCCTGTTATTTCTTGGAGCGGGCTCTGTTATCCACGCCATGCACCAGGAGCAGGATATCAGAAAAATGGGCGGACTTAAAAAGCAATTGCCCGTTACGCATTGGACTTTTTTGATAGCTTGTATCGCTATTGCGGGAATTCCTCCCTTGAGTGGATTCTTTTCAAAAGACGAAATATTATCCGGCGCCTTCTCCGTTAGTAAAATCTATTGGGTGATAGGTGTATTGGGAGCAGTACTCACGGCTTTTTATATGTTCAGGCTCTATGCTACCACTTTCCTCGGGAATTTCAGGGGAACGGCAGAACAGGAATCCCATCTTCACGAATCACCCAGGGCGATGACGCTACCCCTAATATTGCTGGCCGCCCTATCGGCTTTGGGAGGATGGTGGGGTGTACCCGAAGTATTAGGAGGTGCACATCGCCTGTCCAACTTTCTGGCGCCGGTATTCGAATCCTCATTTGCCATACGGAGCGCCGTTCATCCGGATCACTTTACAGAATATCTGCTGATGGGCGCCTCTGCCGGTCTGTCTTTAATAGCATTGCTTTATGCAGTACAGCGGTTTCGTCGTAAACCGGATATGGAGCCGGCCAGTGGTTTTGGTAAGATACTGGAAAACAAATGGTATGTAGATGAATTGTACGACACGGCGATTGTAAAGCCCTTACGGCGCTTCGCTTCTTTCCTGAACGGCGTGGTTGAAAAATCCGGTATTGATGGTTTTGTAAATGGCGTGGGAAAACTGGTGAATTACGGAAGCCGCCAGTTGCGATTGATTCAAAATGGACAAACGGGTGTGTATATACTGATGATGGTGGTGGCATTGTTAATCTTATTTATTATTCAATTGTTTGTATTATAGGCTATGAACCCTAATGATGTATTAATAACCTTCCCCGAATTGTTGATTTGGTTCCCCCTTCTGAGCGGGTTGATAGCTTTTTTCCTTAAGGAGGAGAAAACAGCCAAACGATGGTCCGTCATTTCTTCGATTATTACGTTGGCTGTGGTAGCGGTCAGCTTCTTTTTTACCAATAAAGAACTGTATTATCACTATAATAATGTAAGCTATGTATGGATGCCGTCCATCGGAAGCAGCTTTGCCCTGATGTATGACGGCATGGGACGTATGCTTTGCCTGTTGACCGCATTGGCTTTTCCGCTTGCTTTTCTTACTACCTATAATACCCGGTATGAAAAGCCGAATCATTTTTATGGGTTAATGCTGCTTTCTCAAACAGGGCTGATGGGTGTGTTTTGTGCGATGGATGCGCTGGTATTTTATTTCTTTTGGGAGTTGGCTATCATCCCAATTTATTTTCTTGCTTCACAATGGGGTGGGGAAAGAAGAGTTCAGGTTACGTTTAAGTTTTTCGTTTATACTTTCACGGCCTCCCTGCTGCTGCTTGTAGGCATTATCTATGTGTACCTGCATACGCCGGACGGCAGTTTTTCCTTAAGCTCTTTTCAAAAGGCGACGCTATCGTCAGGTAAAGAAAAATTTATTTTCTGGTTATTCCTGGCTGCTTTTGCCGTTAAAATGCCGCTGTTTCCTTTTCATACCTGGCAGCCGGATACTTATGAACAGTCTGCGGCGCCGGTGACCATGATTTTAAGCGGCGTGATGGTTAAGATGGGAGTGTTTGCGCTCATCCGCTGGCTGATACCGGTTTTCCCCCATGCCTCAGTGGTCTTCACTCCTGTCGTTATTGCTCTTGCCGTAATTGGGATGGTATATGCTTCCCTGTTGGCCTGGGCGCAGGATGACCTCAAGCGCCTGGTAGCCTATTCGTCTATCGTCCACGTGGGGCTGATGTGTGCGGCTATATTTGCCCGAAATCAGAGTGGGGTGGAAGGAGTGATGGTGCAGATGTTCAATCATGGTATCAATATTATAGGGATGTGGATGGTGGTGGAATTGATAGAACATCATTTTGGTACCAGAAAAATATCCGAATTGGGTGGCATCGCTAAGAGTTCGCCGCTGCTGACGATCTTCCTGGTAATTATTGCTTTCGCCAATATTGCTTTGCCTCTTACGAATGCCTTTGTAGGAGAGTTTTTGATGTTTAACGGGCTTTTTCAGTTTGGAAAATGGACAACGGCTTTAGCGCTGACCACGATCATTTTATCTGCCGCATATACTTTGAATATGGTGCAAAAAGTCTTTTATGGTAAGACCAATGAAGTAACGGCTGCGGGTG
This sequence comes from Chitinophagaceae bacterium, assembly GCA_019454915.1. Classification (GTDB taxonomy): domain Bacteria; phylum Bacteroidota; class Bacteroidia; order Chitinophagales; family Chitinophagaceae; genus Agriterribacter. The sequence goes on along the minus strand of JACFNM010000010.1, from coordinate 8,244 downwards.
CGGGGATGGTGAAACGGGGTGCGGTGACGGCGCTGGTAATGGTAGTGATTGTTATTTTGTTATTGGGGATATATCCTAAACTGATGCTGGATTTAACGTCGGATACCGTTCAGGGATTCCTTAACAAAATCACGGGATTATAAACTTAATTGACAGGCTATTGTTTGAAGAGGAGAAAAGAAAGTGGGGTGTGATGGCTAATATCTAAAATAACCGCTCAAAAGAGAATATTACTTTATGATGAGTTCAATTATTTTGTCGGCTTTATGGGGTGTGATCATGATGTTTAGCGGGATATTCCTGAAAAAGAAATCCACGGCAAAATATATAGCCCTGGTTGGACTGCTGATGCTGCTGATGGTGAACCTCCTGGATTATTATAATGTGTGGATGATTCACGCGGATATCCGGCAAATGCTGAAGTTTACTCCTTTTGGACTGATTTTTAACGTAGTGATTTTTGCCTGCACACTTATATTCCTTTTATTAAATGCGGCGGAGTTTGAGAAAATAGGCACGCACGTATACGATTACTATGCCTTAATCTTCTTCGTCCTTTGCGGAGCAGGGCTTGCTATATCTTTCAATACCTTGTTGATGCTGTTTCTCGGTATAGAAATCATTACCATACCGTTGTATATCCTGGCCGGCAGCGAAAAGCGAAATTTGAAGAGTAACGAGGCTTCTATCAAATATTTTTTGATGGGGGTGTTTTCTACGGGTATTATGCTCATGGGCATTGCCTTCTTGTACGGCGCTACCGGCACATTTTATATCGAAGGCATGAATCTGGGGGCTGCGGGGCTTCAGCCCATGATGCTCATTGGAATTGTTTTGCTAATGGCTGCTATGGCATTCAAGGTGAGTGCCGCTCCATTCCATTTCTGGGTACCGGATGTATATGATGGTGCACCGACTCCTGTTACGTCCTTTATGGCGACCATTGTGAAGGTGGCTTCCTTTATGGCGTTTCTGCGGTTGTTTGATAATGCCTTTGGGAAATTGCATGCAGACTGGCAACTCCTGATAGCATTACTTACTGCGGCTACGCTGTTCATCGGAAATATCACGGCCGTATTCCAACAGAGTGTAAAAAGGATGCTGGCTTATTCCAGTGTGGCGCACGCCGGGTTTATGCTTTTCGCTCTTTTTGGATTAAATACGTTTGCACGGGAGGGATTGATATTGTATGCAGCAGCCTACAGTCTGGCCACCATCGGAAGTTTTGCCGTACTGGCCAAGATGGATGATTACTCCCTCGAAGGGTTTAACGGGCTAAGCAAAACCCAGCCTCTTCTCGCTTTCACCAATACTATCTTCCTTCTTTCTTTAACCGGTATACCATTGACCGCCGGCTTTTTTGCGAAATATTATATGTTGTTGGGTGCGGTGAAAACCGGCAACCACCTGTGGCTGGTCATCTTTGCGGTACTGATGGCTGCCGTAAGCGCTTATTATTATTTCCGGGTGATACAGGCGATGTATTTTAAAGACGGGAATGCGGCGGTTTCCCGGGTGTCGCCGGTCTTTAGCATTTCTCTGGGATTAACCGCGGCTCTAATTATACTGCTTGGTTTGTTTCCCAATATACTGCTGAACGGGCTCTATTTTTAAGGCGTATTTTCCGTTCGTCACAACCCGTTTTGTCGTTGAGGTTAGTCTCCGTAATTTTATCCATTATTCATTTGTATGAATTTTAAGGACACGCTCTTACTGGCCTATAGAACCGTACTCAGTAATAAACTGCGTACGGGGATAACGGTGGCTATCATTGCTTTCGGCATTATGGCGCTGGTGGGTATTATTACCGCCATACAGGCAATGAATGCGAGTTTGAAGGATAGTTTTGCCACTATGGGGGCCAATTCCTTCAGCATTCGACACAGGGAGCGACAGGTTAATTTTGGCGACAATGGAGGAGACGTCACCAAAAGCAGTAGTAAAAAGAGCGCGAAAGTAAAGAAGTCAAATACCGGCAAACTCATCACTTTTGAACAGGCCAGAGCTTTTAAGCAGCGCTATCATTATCCCGCGAAGGTCAGTATAGGTATAGGAGGGATAGGTTCCCAAACGGTGTTCTGGGGAGAAAAGAAAACCAATCCGAACGTGCGGGTTTCCGGTGGAGATGAAAACTACTTTACCCTTAACGGATACGAAATACTGCTTGGCAGGAATTTCAACCAGTTGGATATAGAAAGCGGGCGAAACGTGTGCGTATTGGGGTATGATGTAGCGACCAAACTTTTTGGAGACAAGGTGGAACGCGCCCTGGATAAAATTGTCAGGGTGGGTTCCAATAAATTCAGAATAATAGGGGTATTAAAGAGCCGGGGAAGCAGTTCTTTCATGCAGGCTGACAACGTGGTATTTACCACGTATAATACATACCGGAGATTGTACTCAACCGGAAATACGTCTTATTATATAGGCGTTCAGGTAGCGGATGTCAGCCGGTTAAATGAAGCCATCGGAGAGGCAGAGGGGGTCTTTCGTCCCATCCGGAACCTGGCGACTACGGAGCAGAGTAATTTTTATATAGATAAAAGTGATGCCCTGGCGGAGACCTTCATCAGTTTATTAGGAAAGATCAGCTTAGCCGCCGGAGGCATAGGCTTTATCACACTGATTGGCGCTGCGATCGGATTAATGAATATTATGCTGGTGGCGGTTACAGAGCGAACGAAGGAAGTTGGACTGGTAAAGGCGATAGGCGGCAAGAAAAAAAGTATCCGCCAGCAATTTCTTTATGAATCCATATTAATCAGCCTGATGGGCGCAGTGGTCGGTATTATTTTGGGTATTATCGTCGGAAATGTAGTCGGCAGCCTGATGGATGTACCTTTTTTCGTGCCCTGGCTATTGATTTTGATTGCCATCCTTATCTGCACGGTGGTTGGTTTGGCAGCCGGTATTTATCCTGCCTGGAAGGCCTCAAAACTTGACCCCATCGTTGCGCTTCATTATGAATAGAAGGGACTGTTGGCGGTTTGCCTTTTTATTTAACCGGATCCAGTATTTTGGTTATCCTGTCGTTTACGTCCTGCAAATGGTAGCGGGTCATCTTATCTGAGATAGCGGGAAGTGCATTCCTGATTTCTGTTTGTAGTTCATGCAGACTTCCCTTCAAAACAGACAGGATATCGCTTGTTTTGGTATCCGCCATGGCTGCGGGAGCGCCGATCCGGAGACTAATGCCTATCGAAGAAGTGGCAAGGGGCTTGATAAGTTGCCCCATACGTTCGATATATATTTTTTGGAGGTTGCGGCGGTATATGTCAATAGGTTTTCTGGTGCGGAGTTCAGTCCATATCTCCTGCTTCAGGTCGTGCAGCATGTCGGTTGCTTTATAGGCTTCTTCTTTAAGTTCGCCTTCCATACTTAGTAATTTACTGAGGGTATTGGTATAAATCAGCCGGCTTAATACGGCATCCTGCCGGTTGCTTACTACTGATATTCCGGTATTTCCTATGCGATTCAGTATATCGTGGTTAACGAGCCATAGTGGCGTTTGAAACAACTGCTTAATCAGGAATGACATTGCTTCTTTCTGTATCGCCTTCGGTGTATACGCGTACACAGCACCCTCCTGTTCCATCGTTTTCGGCGTTTCGTAGATGCCTCCTATATTTTTTACTACGTGCCCCAGATAACGCCCGTATTGAAGAACTACCTGATTATACAGCCCCGACAAGTTTTCGTACCCTTTGTTCGGTTCCTGAGTCCATAACAAGAGGTTTGGCACAATACGTTGTAAGTTCCGGATACCATAGGTTCCGGCCTGCATGGCATTATCACCCAAGTCTTCATTTTGCGAACGTGGGTCATCGGGGTTAGATTCGGTTCCGAACCAGAATCGCCGGTCTTTTAGTTTCTCAATAATAAGCTTATTCAGCACCGGAACTTCTTCCTCTGCCGTTGAAGCCTCAGGAAACCACCTGTATCCCCATTCTATGGCCCATTTATCGTAATCGCCTATGCGGGGAAACAATCCCTTTTCGCTGATATGATCTTCCGGCTGTGCCACATAATTGAATCTGGCGTAATCCATAATGGAAGGAGTATGACCGTTGGCTTCCACCCATTTTTTATCCCTGAGTTTTTCTACCGGTACGGAAGAACTGGAACCGAAGTTGTGTCGGAGCCCAAGGGTATGACCAACCTCGTGAGAGGAAACGAACCGGATTAGCTGTCCCATCAGGTCATCGTCGAATTCCATTTTACGGGCACGTGGGTCAACGGCAGCGCATTGCACAAAATACCAATCGTGCAGTAGTTTCATCACATTATGGTACCAGTTGATATGGCTCTCCAGAATCTCACCGGTTCGCGGGTCATGGATATTGGGACCACTGGCGTTGGCTACCGTGGAAGGCTTATATACGATAGCGGAATAACGGGCATCCTCAAGGCTCCAGGTGGAGTCTTCGGAGGGGCTGGGCGCCGGTTTACCGATGATGGCATTCTTAAATCCCGCCTTTTCAAAAGCGGGTTGCCAGTCGTTTATCCCCTGGATCAGATAGGGCACCCATTTGGGTGGGGTGGCGGGGTCTATATAAAAAACAATGGGCTTTTCGGGTTCTACCAGTTCGCCCCGGTTATATCGCTCCACGTCTTCTTTCTTCGGCTCCAGTTTCCATCTTACTATCATGGAAATCTCTTTGACGCCTTGTGGATTCGCATCGAAATCGGTATAGCGTCGTACGAAATAGCCGACTCTGGGATCAAAAAAGCGTTTTCTGGCAGGTATTTCCGGCAGTAATAACATAGAACTGTTAAGTTCCAACGTGAAAGAGGCGCCCTGGCCGGAACCCGCAGGAGTGGATGAACTGCGTGCGCCCGGACTGCTGCTGCTTCCTCCTTTTTGATAGGTCTTTACCGTTTTGATTTCCAGGTTTACGGGATAGCTTCTGACATCGAGGATATACGACTTATCAGATTGATAAGAACCTACCTGAAATGAATTTTTTACATTCGGCGAAAAGAACAGCACATCATTATCGCCCGATATATAATCAGTAAAGTCCACTATGGTTCCTGTGGAATCTGTAGATAACGACTTTATGTCGAAAGATGCGATAATGGGTAACAGGTTAGAGTTGGTTACAGCGGTGTACATCGGCTGCGTAGAATCTTTTGAAATTTCATCGAAGGAAACTTTTTTAAGGAACAGTTTTTGATTGGGTCCTTTCTCGAACCGGATAACATTGCTTCCAATCTGGTCGCCTGCATACCCGAAAAACACATTACGCATGCCTGCTGCCGCTTTCGCCAGGCGGTTAACCACCAATATGTCCCTTCCGATTATAGAATCCGGTATTTCAAAAAAGTATTTATCTTCTATTTTGTGTACGGACAGTAATCCAAACTGTGATCGGGCTTTTTCGGTGATGACTTCTTTATACGGAAGCGGACCTTTCTTATTATCGGCGGGTTTTGCCGGCGGAGTCTGAATGCTGGTGGCGGGAGGCGTTTTTTTCTTAACCTGGCCATTTACCGTATGCGTGGCAGCCAGGGCAAGACAAAAAAATATCAATGAGCGGACTTGCATGTAATTGGTATTTATGGAGTCAACCTGCAAATATATCATTTAGGACAGATAAAATATGCAGGATTGAACGATGGTTGGTTACCGTGGAGCTTTTCTGTTTAACGTTAAACGGGAAGCTCCGGATGCAGGAGGAAAGGATGTGCTCGCGGATGAGGGGAGTATTAAATTGAACCGGGTTTTGCGGTTGCCTCCAAAGCTACGGTAAAATGCGATGGTTGTTGTGAAGAACATCCCGGCAAACCCCACATAGAAAGGATTTGCTAAAATGGTCGATTCGGGCGTCAGCCTTTCCCGGTTGTTTTGCCGGTTACTGCAAAATCTGGGTTGAATCAGGTGCATTGCAGGGGAGTTGACAGGTTATTTGCTATTCCCCGATTTTTAAAAACATCCCGTAAATCAATTGTTTGGTATAAGAAATTTCCTATATTGTGCCGCTCAAATAAAAATTTTTCTACCAAGGATTAAGGATTTTAATTTTTTTTTTCATTAGAATTGTAAATCCAAACTACACACTTTAAAAATTGTAAAATTTCAAATTCAAAAAACAAGAGTTATGGCTGAAACTAAACCAACCGCATCAGCATCTGCTGCGAAGGCGTCAACATCTGTTCAACCTAAGAGGGACAGCAACATTATTTCGTGGTTAGCACCGGTAGTATGTCTCGTTGTAGGATATATTATCTGGAGATTTATTTTGGGTAATAATGAAGGTTTTACCAAACCTGACCTGGAAGGTGGATTTTGGCCTGACCACAAAGGACCCAAAGGCGTATGGTATCGAATGTACGATGGAGGGATTATCGTACCCGTGTTAATCGGCATGTTCCTGATGGTTGTTGTGTTCTCCATAGAGCGCTTCCTGACGGTAACGAAATCTACCGGAAAAGGGTATATTTCTGATTTTGTGAGGAAAGTGCAATACCATCTCGCCAATAAGAATGTAGATGCTGCATTAGCTGAATGCGACAAGCAACGCGGATCTGTTGGTAATGTTATGAAGGCAGGATTGCGCCGCTACAAAGAAATGATTACAAATGGCGAGTTGAATACAGAGCAAAAGTTAGCTGCTATTCAAAAAGAGGTGGAAGAAGCTACAGCACTTGAGCTTCCCATGCTGCAAAAGAACCTTGTATTCTTATCTACCATCACTTCTGCCGGTACGCTGGTAGCCCTGTTGGGTACGGTAATGGGGATGATCAGGGCATTTGCCGCACTTGGTGAAGAAGGTGGCGCGGGTGCTGCATCTGAACTGGCTGTGGGTATTGCGGAAGCGCTGTATAATACAGCCTTAGGTATTGCCACCTCCGCATTTGCGCTTATTATGTATAACATTTTTACTACGAAGATTGATGGTATTACCAATGGTATAGATGAATCCGGCTTTACGCTTACACAAAGTTTTGCTTCCCTGTATAAATAAAAACTGCAGGAAAGATGGAGATGTGATATGGAAATTCTTTCTTACTGCATCTCAATTGAATAAGTTAATTACGTTATTATAAAATTTGTGAAATGGCTAAAGCTAGAATAGCGAGAAAAAGTACCTGGGTTGACATGACCGCTTTTGTGGATGTAGCGTTCCTGATTCTTACGTTCTTCATTCTTGCTACTAAATTTAAGCCTGCAGAACCGGTGGAGGTCAAGACACCTTCTTCGGTTTCCGCAGACAAGGTGCCTGAAATGGATGCCTTCCTGGTGACCATAGATAAGGACGGAAGGGTATTCGTTCAGATGGATGATCCGAAGGCCCGCGAATCCATTGCTAATAATTTGAACGAAACGAGACAGTTGGGACTGACGCCTGCTGAAATCAGATCATTCACAAACGCACCCAGTATTGGCGTACCGTTTGCTAATTTGAAGGAATTATTGGCGATGGATCCCGAACAGCAGAAGAATGTAAAACAGCCGGGGATACCCGTTCCGGATTCAACCGGTGGCGAATTGTATTACTGGGTAAGAGACGCCATGTCTACTTATGCAGGCAAGAAAACCACCTGGCTGATTAAAGCGGATAATGAAACGAAGTACCCGGTTGTGAGGAACGTATTGGATGCATTTAAGCGGAATGATATTAATAAGTTTAAACTGGTAACCAAGTTCCAGGATGCACCCGTTGGTTCTCCTTTGTGGAATTCCCGCCAGGATCAGATCAAAAAAGCATCATCCGGTACTTAGTACATTCCCGGAAACCAAATTATTAGTAAACCTTAAAATGAATTTTTATGGCATCTTTAGAGGTTAGTGATGGTGGTGGCAAAAAAGGACCCGGCGTCAAAAAGGCGAAAAAGCTTTCTACCCAGATAGATATGACGCCCATGGTGGATTTGGGGTTTCTCCTGATAACCTTCTTTATTTTTTCTACCACGATGGCGCAACCTACTGCTATGCAGTTGATTATGCCAAAGGATACGGATCGTCCGGAAGAACAAACTAAAATTAAAGCTTCCGGGGCATTAACGGTTCTGCTTGGTAAGGATAATGGGGTTTATTATTACGAAGGCGAAGACCCAACTCAATTGCAAAGCAGTACTTACAAGGATATTAGGGAGGTGATTATCAACAAGAAGAAATCTACGAAACCGGAAGATTTTGTGGTAGTCATAAAACCCAATGATGAGGCGAATTATGCCAATGTGGTAGCGCTGCTGGATGAAATGGCCATCAATGAAGTAAAGAAATATGCGTTGGTCAAT
>JACFNM010000480.1 GCA_019454915.1 Chitinophagaceae bacterium | reverse complement strand
CAGCGGGCAAACAGGAGCACCTGGATATTTTCCTCAAAGGCTGCCGTCAGTCCGTTGAAGTAGCCAAACGGGTGAATGCCAAATGGGTTACCGTGGTACCGGGTGATTTTGAACGTAATTTACCCCTCGGTATTCAAACAGGCCACGTGATTGACGCTTTGAAAAGAGGAGCCGAAATCCTCGAGCCTCACGGAATCATTATGGTGCTTGAACCCTTGAGCGATACGCCCAACCTCTTTCTGCGCACTTCGGCTCAAACCTATGAAATCTGCCGCGGGGTAAACAGCCCTTCCTGCAAAATCCTGTACGATATCTACCACATGCAGAAAAATGAAGGAAACCTTATAAAAAATATTGAACTCACCTGGAACGAAATTGCCTATTTCCAAATAGGCGATAACCCCGGCAGAAAAGAACCGACAACCGGAGAGATTAACTATAAAAATGTATTCAAATATATTTACGACAGAGGATACCGGGGTGTAATGGGCATGGAACATGGCAATTCCCAACCGGGGAAAGAAGGAGAGTTGGCTTTGATTAAGGCCTATCGCGAAAGCGATAACTTTCTGTAGAGCCCCATTGGAAACAATGTTTCCATAGTTGGTGAGGCTATTTATACAACACATACTTTAAGATAGCGGAGGAACTTAATTACCCGTTTCTCCGCTTTCCTCAATTTGCTCGTCTTCTACATTAGATAACACGACTTCTGACATGCGCTTCAGCGGATTAGCACGGTTTTGTGCGTATTCGCCCTGATTCCGGATGATGTCCACCGCCGCATAAACGGACTGCCTGAATGAAGATTCGTCTGCCCGGTTTTTTCCCGAAATATCAAAAGCTGTTCCGTGGTCGGGAGAAGTCCGGACAGCGGGTAAGCCCGCAGTATAATTGATCCCTTCACCAATGGAGAGAGACTTAAAGGGTATCAATCCCTGATCATGGTACATTGCTAATACCGCGTCGAATTTCTCATAACTCCCCCGGGCAAAAAAAGCATCCGGGCTATACGGCCCGAAAATCACCGTGTTGCTATGTCTGGCCTCTTTGATCGCAGGCTTAATCTGCTCCTCTTCCTCCTTGCCTACCAGCCCTTCATCTCCGGCGTGGGGATTTAGACCCAATACCGCGATTTTCGGCTTATCAATACCAAAATCTTTTTGAAGGCTGCTCTTTAGGATAGCAACCTTTTTAAGAATATTCTGACGGGTAATATACTGGGCTATATCTTTAACAGGCACGTGCTCCGTCACCAACCCTACTCTCATATTGTCGGAACACATCAACATCAGCACATCATCTACCTCAAAAAACTGTTTAAGAAAAGGGGTATGCCCGCTAAAGCTAAACTCTGACGACTGCACATTCTTCTTATGAAAAGGCGCGGTAACCATCGCCTGAATGTGTCCGGATTTCAGCGCCTGCACAGCTGTTCTTAAAGATTTTATAGCGTACTTTCCGCCGGCTTCGGTTAACTGCCCGGGAGTAACCGTCACTTCTTCCTCCCAACAATTATGGATATTAATCTGCCGCGCAAATGGTCTGGACAGATCTCTCAGGTTTTGAAAATTGAAATTGACGTCCGGTATAGTTTTCCTGTAAAAATTAATCAGCTTGCTGGACGCGAAGATGACCGGGGTGCAAATATCCAGCATCCTGCTATCCGCGAACGTTTTTATAATTAGCTCTATCCCAATTCCGTTAATATCACCACAAGTAATACCAATAAAGGGCTTATTTCCTTGATTTGACATATAATAATCTCGTTAAGTTGCGAATTTACGGTATTGTAACTGGTTTTTGTACTTTTAGGCCCTCCAATGTATACACTCAAAAAGTCTTTAGGCCAGCATTTCCTCCGGGATGAAAATATGGTGCTGAAAATTATCACGGTGCTGAAAGAGAAGCCTTTCCACCAATTACTGGAAGTGGGCCCGGGCGGAGGCGCATTGACCAGGCATCTTATAACTCTGCCGGGTATTTCTTTTAAGGCCGTGGAATTGGATGAGGAAAAGATTCACTTCCTTGAAAACGAATGGCCGTCTCTGAAAGGAAGGCTGATTCATCAAAGTGTGCTGGATATGGCGCCACCCTTCGACGGACCATTTACCGTCATTGGAAATTTCCCCTATAACATATCTTCGCAAATTCTTTTCAAGGTGTTGGAATGGAAGGAAAACGTTGAGAGTGTAGTGGGCATGTTTCAAAAAGAAGTAGCACGGCGGATTGTTTCACCACCGGGCACTAAGGCGTATGGAATTCTGAGCGTATTGATCCAGGCGTTTTTTGACACGGAGTATTTATTTGAGGTACACGAGCAATGCTTCCAACCCCCTCCAAAAGTAAAAAGCGCCGTTATCCGGCTAACACCGAGGGAAGAGCCCATAGCTATTGATAATGAAAAAAACTTCTTTCTTTTGGTGAAGACGGCATTTAATCAAAGGCGTAAAAAGTTGCGCAATGCCCTAAAAAGCCTGTTCGAAGATGAAGTATTGCATGATCCCATTTTCGACAAACGGGCAGAACAGTTGAGTGTTGAAGATTTTGTTCGCCTGACAACGCGCATGAAATAAAAAAACGACAGCGGTGATACGATAATTTTTTATCTTAAAAATATATGAGAAAGGCAATTGTTACAGCCAAAGTGCACCCCTATTTAATAGAAAGTTTAGAGAAGAAAGACTATTCCGTAAGCTATCTGCCACAAATCACCTACAATGAATTGA
>JACFNM010000009.1:21929-26304 GCA_019454915.1 Chitinophagaceae bacterium | reverse complement strand
AATTTCAACAAAATGCAGGAAGCCATTACCCATCTGTTTGCCACGGAAGACTTCAAAGGGTTATATTACCGGGAAGAGTTGGGCCATTACTGGATCAATCTCGACTATACAGCGAGGCATCCCGGCGGGCCCTATGTGGACAATAAGGCTTATGCTGTAGTAGAATTCTAATGAAGACAACCTCAATTACTTACCGCTCTTCCAACTTGCGAATGGCACGATCAGCTCTTGAATACGCCTGCTTTACTTTATAGTTATACCATTTGTCTTTTAGCAGCTTACGCATGGCATTATCAAAGTTACGGGTGACTACCAGGTTACTGAATCCGGTAACGCGGTCTTTGGCGGAGGACAGGGCCCGAACGCTAACCGAATAACCTCCCGTCAGGTATTGAATATAATGCCAATAGCCCGCCGGCATAAAGATGGTTTCCCCAAACCGAATGGTGCCTTCCCATCCATTTGCGTATTTTAAAGCAGGGAATTTCTCAAAATCCATATTTTTCATATCCCCGATCCCGTGGAAATTATAGGGAAGTTTATACATCAGCGCTGAATTGTTGTGGGGAAATATGGTCACCTTTTTCTCACCATGAAACTGGGTAAGGAAAACATGAGACATATCTATATCATAATGATTCCGGGTACTGGAACCGCCGCCGCCAAAAAACATCAGCGGTAACCACGTAAGAATATTATCTGCAATTTTATTGAAGATCAGTTGTTTTCTGATCTCCGGCTTTTCCAGTAGCAGATTAAAGAGAAATAACCTGGATTCCGTCGGCTCACGCTGGATGAGATCCAAATAATCTCCAAACTTCATCCGCGCAACAGGCGCACTGTGCACCATGTCGGGATGAGCATTCTCACTGCCATGTACCGGCACTATCAAATCCCCGGCCACTTCTTTGAAATAATCATAATTCCATAAGTCCAGCGCAGGGCCACTGACGAAATCCTTTAAAATAACCGGCGTCTTAGTCCGGATAAACCTTTCTGTAAACTCAGCTTTGGACAAGCCTTCCACTTTCTGAATGGGCTGTATATGCATGATGGCACAAAATTTAGTTCACAAAAGCGGAACAATGTTAAAAATTATTTTTGAAAAATCATACCAGTATTCCGGAACACATTGCCTTTCAGGGGAATTAGATATGAGAAAGATAGATAAAATAACTCAATTTTCGATAAACCGAACACCGGTTTTTACCATATTCACTACCCCAATTGGGCGGTAATGCTTAATTTTGAGACGAAATTTGTGCATTATGCCTGTAGGAAATACATCCACCGAGGCGGAAAAGGAGTTACTGGTAATGAACGAAAAGCCATTCCAACTGATAGTGTGGAATGACGAAGTCAATACCTTTGAATGGGTAATAGAAACCCTGATTGAGGTTTGCGGACACACCTACGAACAGGCAGAACAATGTGCCTATATCATCCATTTCAAAGGTAAATACGCGGTGAAACAAGGGGGCTATGAAGACCTGAAGCCTCCCTGCGATGCGATTACGGAAAGAGGAATCGGGGCTACGATAGAAGTGGTCGTTAACTAAGATAAGCGTGCTTTTTTATTTGCGATTCTTTCGTTCAAAGATGCATTATAATGAAGTTTTCGTTTTGACCCACCCAATACGACTTTCCGCAAAATCATAAGACAGACTCGTAGCTTTACTTAGGGACTATACGATAACAGCGGTGATTCCTATAACTGTAATTGCCTCAACTTCCATGAGGTTATCTACCCGCACATATCAGCATACCTTATCTTTGACCCTCAAACAGATCAGATATGCTTAAAGTGGGAATATTTGGAGTAGGTCACCTGGGGAGATTTCACGTCAGCAACTGGCAGAAAGTAAAAGACGCGGAGCTGGTCGGGTTTTATGATCCCAATGTAGAAGCGGCCAAAGCGATAATCGGGGAGTTCGGGTTAAAACAATTTAATACCGCTGAAGAATTATTGGAGGTTTGTGATGCGGTGGACATTGTTGCTCCTACCACGCGTCATTTTGAATTGTGTGAGCAGGCGATCAGAAAAAGCAAGCATGTGTTTGTAGAAAAACCTCTTGCTGATACCATGGAGCAGGCGCAAAAAATTGTGAAACTGGCGAAAGAGGCAAATATCAAAGTGCAGGTGGGGCATGTAGAACAATTCAACCCTGCCTTCCTCGCGCTGAAGGGCTATGACCTGAATCCTATGTTTATTGAAGTGCATCGCCTGGCGCAGTTCAATCCCCGGGGCACGGAGGTGAGCGTAATCCTGGATTTAATGATCCACGATATCAACATCATCCTGAGTATTGTAAAAAGTGACGTCAGGAATATCTCCGCCAGCGGTGTAGCCGTCTTAACCGACACCCCTGATATTGCCAACGTGCGCATAGAATTTAATAATGGCTGTGTTGCCAATCTCACCTCCTCCAGGATATCTATGAAAAAAATGCGGAAAATGCGCCTGTTCCAGAAAGACGCGTACATCGGCATTGACTTCTTAGACAAAAAAACAGAGATCATCCAGTTGAAAGATGAGGCGGACAGCGATGCCTTCACCTTTGATATTGACACACCTTCGGGAAAAAAGAATATCTCGATGAGCTATCCTCACATACAGGACACCAATGCCATTTTCCTGGAACTGGAAGCTTTCACGCACTCGATCCTTGAAAAGAAACCTACGGCCGTTTCCGAAGTGGACGGGATGATGGCTATGGAGGTGGCTCATCAGATTTTGCAGAAAATTCAATTTTCAAATCTGCAGGCTAAATAATTAAAGCGTTTAAAAGCCATCATGAGAAACCAACGAATGATAAACCCGTCCTGGCTGGCATTATCGGACTATATCTCGGCCGCCCTGGCGTGGATCGTTGCGTTCTTCATTCGAAAATATTTATCAGATTTCGAACTCAATGCCGGAACAGAACTGTTATACAACACCAGACTTCAGCTCAGTCTTATTTTTATTCCGGGTGGCTGGCTGATACTGTTCATGCTGCTGGGCAGCTATCATCATTCGCTTTATACCCGTTCGTATGTACAGGAATTTATGTTAATCTTTTTCGCAACCCTGAGTGGAAGCCTCGTGCTGTTCTTTCTTTTGGTGCTGGATGATAAAGAAGCCCATTACCCGTATTACTATAAAGCATTCTTTTCCCTCTTTATCGTCCATCTCGTTTTCTTCTGGACTGGACGAATGTTGTTTCTTAATAAAGCCAAAAAACAGTTGAGGAAAGGATACGTACGGTTCAACACCATCCTGATAGGCAACAACCCAACGGCTCTGTCCGTATATAAGGAAATAAAAAAGAACGAAGCCGTCCTCGGTTACAAATTCACCGGGTTTATTAATATTCATTCAGCTCCGTTGGATTCGCTCAGCAGGTTCCTTCCGGCTTTGGGATATCTGGAACAACTGGAAAAGATTCTCGAAGAAGAAAATCCGGATCAGGTAATCATTTCCGGAGAAAACCTTTCTCCCGCCGAAACAACCTCCATCATTAACCGCATCAGCGAAAAAGATTTGGAGATCAAGATTACCCCCAATAACCTGGATATCCTCACCGGATCGGTACATACCCGCAATGTGCTGGACGCTCCTCTTATAGAAATCAAAACAGGTCTGATGCCCGAATGGCAACTGAACCTCATTCGGCTAACGGACGCCACGATTTCTGTGCTTTCACTGATCCTGCTATCGCCATTGATTCTATATGCTGCTATCCGGGTTAAGAAATCTTCTGCGGGCCCCATCCTGTTCAGACAACAGAGAATAGGTTATAAAGGCAGGCCTTTCATCATGTACAAATTTCGTTCGATGTACACAGATGCCGAAAAAAACGGTCCCGCCCTTTCCTCTCAAAACGATCCCCGGATCACCAAATGGGGCAGGACCATGCGCAAGTGGCGTATTGACGAACTACCGCAGTTTTGGAATGTCATCAAAGGAGATATGAACCTCGTGGGACCCCGGCCGGAGAGGCAGTACTATATAGACCAGATTAATCAACGAACCCCCTACTTCAAATACCTGTTAAAAGTAAAGCCGGGACTAACCAGTTGGGGCATGGTGAAGTTCGGTTATGCCGAAAATGTGGATCAAATGATTGAACGCATGCAATATGACCTTGTTTATATAGAAAACATTTCTCTCGCCCTTAATTTCAAAATACTGGTCCATACGTTACGCATCATCCTGAAAGGAAAAGGACGCTAATAAGGGTAAAACAAAATGCTGCTGATTTCCGTTATTTTTGAAAAAAATCAACCTCATCAGTGAAAAAGTTCTTGCTGTCTGTCTTTCTTTATGGTTTTACATCCGCCATTTCAGCGCAACATCCCTATTGGCAACAGCAAGTTCACTATACGATACGGG
>JACFNM010000009.1:0-21894 GCA_019454915.1 Chitinophagaceae bacterium | reverse complement strand
ACAGTAGCCACACACTCGACGGGTCTTTAAAAATCTCCTACAAAAATAATTCACCGGACACCCTGCACTACCTATGGTTTCAATTACGGCCCAATGCATTCAGCAGTGACAAGACCATACTCAGCGAGCAACTGCTTCAATATGGAGACAGTCGTATGTATTTCTCTACTCCCGATCAAAAAGGGTATATCAACCAACTCGACTTCAGGATCAATGACGTACACGCAGCTACGTCGGAACATCCCGAATATCCCGACCTGATCCGGGTTGTCCTCCCCAATCCTCTCCTGCCGGGTGGCAACATTCTTATTTCCACACCCTTTCACGTAAAGATCCCCGATGCATTTTTTCAATTCGGGCATGACGGACAATCCTATCAACTGGTTAACTGGTACCCCGCCCCCGCTGTATATGATAAACAGGGGTGGCATTTGGAACCCTTCTTAAAGCAGGGAGGAACCTATAACGAAGCGGGAGATTTTGAGGTGGCCATTTCACTGCCGGAAAACTATGTGGTAGCGGCCCCCGGCTTCTTAGATAATGAGGGGGAAAAAGAATGGATGAAGAATCGTTCGCTCTTCACCTTTAAAGAGACTACCCATCGTACAAAAATCAAAGCCGGTCATTACAAAACGATACGTAACAACACTCCCGTATCATCCGCCACATTCAAGACACTCCGTTACCAATTACAAAATGCTTCGGATTTCGCCTGGTTTGCAGACAAACGGTTTGTTGTAACTCAGGATACCTGCGCGTTGCCTTCAGGAAAAATTGTAGACGTCTACAGCTTTTATACACCGGATGAAAAATCCGCATGGGCAAATTCCATTGAACTTACCAAAAATGCGCTTAAATTCTTCGATTCCACCGTTGGTGAATATCCATACCCCACACTCAGCGTTACACAGGCGCCTCCGAAAATGGAAAGCGCTCACCCCGGAATTATAGCGCTGTTCAGTTCCCGATATAAAGCACTCAAGAACGAACAATTGGTTCAAAATATAGGAACAAACTGGTTCACTTATGGTATGCTCATTAATCTACCTGAATATCCCTGGATATCTAACGGACTGAATGCTTATTATACCAACAGATACTTCAGTCAGGAAAACGCCGAAGCATCCCTCATCCCTTCTTCAACAAACCTGAACCGGTTAGTTTTGGAGACCACGGCTGCCGTCAGGAAAGACCAACCGGTTAATTTACCCGCTGCGTCCTTTAACCCTGTTAATTATAAGTTGTCAACCTACACAAAAGCAGCACAATGGATGCAACTTCTTGAGGCATCTATGGGCAGAGTCGCTTTTGATTCTCTTATTCATTCTTTTTTTGAACAATGGAAATATAAGCACCCCTGTCCCGATGATTTTAAGCAAACCATTACTGCCATCGCATTTAATCATTCAGACAGCCTCTTCAGCCTGCTGGATAAAAAGGGAAGCCTTACACCTCCTGTTTCAAAAAGCCTCCGGTTTGTCTGGCCCGCAAAAGCAGATCCATATCAACAATACTATTATGTGGGGGTATCCCCTGCAATCGGTTTCAATGACTACGATAAGCTGATGGCCGGCGCAGTCATTCATAATTATACTCTTCCTCCGCGAAGGCTCCGGTATATAGGATCGGCGTTATATGCCTTTGGAAGCAGGAAGTTAAACGGAATCGGCAGCATAACCTACGACTGGTTTCCCGAAAAACTCTTTTATAAAATAGAAACAGGATTAAGTTTTGCCAGGTTCACCGAAGACCGGTACACGGATGACGAAAAAAACACAACCTACCTGGGGTACAGGAAAATAACACCCCGGGTCAGAGTTACTTTTCAGAATACCGATGCACAAAGCACAGTGCGTCGCTATGTTCAGTTGAAGACCCACTTCATAAATACCGAATCACTCCGGTTTTCATGGGATAGCACCGTTATGAAAAACAAATACGCTACCGTTACTGAAAACAGGACTATCCATGATCTGCAGTTTGTAACGGAAAACATCCGCACCTTATATCCTTACGACTACAGTTTACAATTAGAGCTGAGTGATGATTTTGGACGATTATCGTTTACGGGTAATTATTTTTTCAATTATCCCCGAAAGGGGGGACTAGATGTCCGGTGGTTTGCCGGAAAATTTTTCTACTTAGGTGAGCAAAATTCTGTCAAACGATTTGCTACCGATCCCTATCAACTTAATTTAAGTACACCCAAAGGATACGAAGACTACACCTATAATAACTATTTCATCGGAAGATCAGCATACCAGGGATTCCTGTCCCAACAGGTAATGATGAGAGACGGGGGATTTAAGGTTCGAACCGATCTCCTGAGCAACAAGGTGGGCAAAACAGACAACTGGCTTACAGCGCTCAATTTTACCTCCACTATTCATCCCCGCCTTCCCGTAAAGCTATTTGCAGATTTGGGCAGCTACCAGGACGGTTGGGATACTGATTCCGAACAGCCGAAGATATTATTTGACGGAGGCTTGCAATTGAGTCTTTTCAAAAACATACTCAACGTGTATATGCCACTGGTGTATAGCAGGGTGTACAGAGATTATTATCGTTCTGTACCGGGCAATAACTTCTGGCAACGGATATCCTTCAGTATAGACATACAGCAAATCAGGTTTAAAAACCTAAAGCCTTTTTTTCTGTCTGATTATTTATAACCATGAACATCTCCATTCAATATCTGAGCAGAAAGAGCATAGAGGTGCGTAAATGGGACCAATGTATCCATGCCGCCTCCAACAGTCTGGTTTATGGATACTCCTGGTATCTTGACGCCATGACGGACCATTGGGATGGACTTATTTTAAACGACTATGAAGTCGTGATGCCTCTGCCCTGGAGAAAAAAATATGGAATACGGTATGTTTATCCACCCGCGTTTTGCCAGCAATTGGGCGTTTTCGGACAGCAGGTACATCACACGAAATACTTAGACCAATTTTTAAATAGCGCCCGGCAGCATTTCCCGTTTATGGAAATGAATTTAAACTTTGAAAACAATTACCCGGGTACTATTCCCGGGACTAATTTCACGCTGGCGCTTGATACACGCTATGAAAATATTTTTGCAGAATACAAACCTACCTTGCAGCAGGATATAGCCAAAGCGGGCAAAAGCGGACTTCAATACTTTAAAACATCAAATTACCGGCTAATCCTTGAGAGTTATCGACACACCTATGGTCACCGGTTTTCTCATGTGACCAGTGAAGACTTTCAAAAACTCACTGATTTGTGCAGCATCCTTGACAAAAAAAATAAATTGATTATTCGTGAGGCCGGTTTTGAGAACAACAAGATGGCAGGAGCACTTCTTTTTGACCTGGACAACAGGTTATACCTTATGGCATCCGTTACTTCTCCGGAGGGTCGCGAATATAAAGCGACTCATTTCCTGATCAATGAAGTCATACGTGAATTTACCGGCTTACGAAAAACATTCGACTTTGAAGGATCCGGTCTGCCCGGGGTATCTCGTTTTTACAAAAGTTTTGGACCAATCAATCAACCTTATTTCTTTTTCAAACATAACGGGCTTCCCCGGCCATTAAGGTGGTTTAAAAAATAATACCTGATGGATATCCGTTCATTCCATATCCCTTGATTTCTTCCCAAGCAAATGAGCGGCTATTGCCAAATCAACGGGGAGGGTAATTTTGATATTCTCTCTGTCGCCTTCTATCATGTGCACCTCAAACCCTGCCGCTTCTGCCACGGTGGCTTCATCCGTAAACGCCTCTTTGTATTCCTGCTGAAATGCAGGTAAAATAATTTCGCTCCTGAAAGTCTGCGGTGTTTGAATAGCCAGCAGTCTGCTCCTGTCAACGGGTTTGGTGCTCTCTCCTTCTACTAATCGGATACTGTCGCTTACAGGTATAGCAGGGATAGCGCTTCCCTTTTCCACAGCCTGCTGATAACATCGCTGAATCAATTTTTCAGTAACCATACACCGCACAGCGTCATGTACAAAAATAACTGAGGTTCCTTCCGCTCTCGCCAATCCTTGTTTGACCGAACCAAAACGCGTTGCCCCCCCATATACCATCTCAATCCTTGAGGGCGCAGCTGTTTGACCTATCACCTTTTGTGCCTCCTCTTCAAAATCCTTTGGTATTACCAGGATGATCTTCAAATCTTCGTATACCCGTAGAAAACGCTCAAGTGTGTACCACAAAACCGGCTTTTCATGAACAATCATGAACTGTTTGGGAACCGATGATTTCATTCTCGTTCCGCTTCCTCCCGCTACGATAACTGCATATTTTTTCATCTACTATTTTCAGCGGAAAATTAAGACTAACGCGGTAAATCTGCAATGAAAAGATTTTCAAATAGACCAGTATACGTAAATTGCATCATGTCCAGGACAATCCTATATTTTATGTTTTGCTTTGCCCTCGCCTGCCGGTCGGGGCCCGACGCTGAAACCCAGGTCATCCTTTCGCTGAAAGAAATCAACCAGTTAGTGACCGCGGAATACGTTGTCAATAAAATCATCAAAGCCAGTGATGATAATACCTGGTACAAAATAGGTGACCGGAAAATATTGCTAACCTGCGAGGCCTCCCTGAAGGCTGGAATTGATTTTTCTACGATAAACACAAGCCAGGTTGATATCCGCAATAAAAAGATCAGTCTCACCCTCCCTCATGCCACTTTATTTTCTCTGAATATAAAACCGGAAGATATTAAAGTGGCTTACGAAGAGATAGGAATGCTCAGAAGTTCTTTTTCGGCGCAGGAGCGTGATATGCTCGCTGTTCAGGCTGAAAAACAAATGCAGCAAAGCGCCGATTCTCTCGGAATTTTAAAAACAGCGGAAACCAATGCACGGCTGTTCATCACACAATTCCTCCGGAATGCAGGGTACGAGGATATTGAGGTGAAATTTGAATACGCCGGTGGCAACGCTAATTAATCATTCTGATACACATGAAAAAAAGCTTATTCAGAACACTCTTTATCGTTCTTCTCACTTTCTTAGTATTACTGTTGCTAAACATAAAAATACCCGATATCAAAAACATTTTCCGATCCCGGCCGGTTGTTATAGACAACACACCAATCCTGATAAAAGAAATCAGGGAGCTGGCTCAATTGTGTACTATCACAAGCGCAGGTGAAGTGGTAGCCGATTCCAGCGTCATCAGGCTGAAATCTCCTGTGGAAGCCCTGATTCCTGATTTATCCGGATTTGGACAATTACCGGTTTCCGGGAAAAACCTCGTCATTATCGGCAGGGGAAAAGTCATCGCCGGGGTTGATCTTCAGAAGCTAAATACGCAGTCTGTATATGTAAAAGACGATTCTATTTCGCTTACCCTGCCGAAAGCTGAAATCCTGGATATTATCATGAACCCTTCGGGATTCGAGATATTCAGCGAAACGGGCGATTGGAGCAGCGAAGCCGTTACTGCCGTAAAAATGAAAGCCAGGGATAAAATGGTCGTAAGGTCGTTACAACAGGGGATACTAAGCAAAGCCAACCTGCGTAGTATTATGCTGATGGAAAACTTTCTGTATTCTCTCGGATTCAGGCAAATCAGTGTACAGACAAATGCTTAAGAATTCCCGGAAGCGCTGACTACTGCCCGGCCCCGGGGTTCTGCGGGGGCTATAGGTTATATAATATATTTTTTATATCAGATGACAAAAATAGTACCCGCCGGATTTAGTGGGTTTACCCGCTTTTCACGCCATTCGCTTTTGCGGCAGAATTTCGGACAAATTGAGTATGAAAGCCCGTCGGGTGTCTCTTAATTCACGCCCCTAAAAAAATTTAGGGAAAAATACAAATGCTGGTGTATTTTTACACCCGGTATTCACGAAGCGGAAATTAGAGCTTGCCATTACTCTTTACCGGAGTGGTAAACTTTATATTTATGATTCAAAGACTTAAGCCAGACGTTGACGTAGTGAATGACGTACTAAAAACTGTTTTAGAGGCTAAACCGGACTCAACCTTCATAAAGAGTTTATTTCATCAATATCAGGAAAGAGGAGGATTAAGCAAAAAACAATTAGAAGGACTATATCTTAAGGCAAGTAAAGTTCCCCAGGTTTCCAGCAGCAAGCTCACGACTTTAGAAGCCATCATTAAGAAGAAACCCACCCGTTATAAATCTGCTATGCCGGCGCCAGCACCGCTTTATACCAAAGATGAAAATACCGAACAATTACTTGATACTATTCTGGCCAAAATGCCTCAACATAAAAGAGTATTATTTTTAAAGGCAAAATATGATAACAATGTGCCTCTCTCTACTATCGAACTGAGAGAGTTACAAAAATTTAAAAAAATACTGGACTAAATAATTCAGTAATTTCAACTAAATATGCCCCAATTCTCACACTTTTATTATACAATTTATGAATGATTTGCTCAGGCAATTTATGGAAAAGGTAAGCCGCCGCAACAACGGTGAGCCGGAATTCCTTCAAGCAGTAACGGAAGTAGCCGAATCTCTGATACCCTTCATTAGCGAGCACCCCATCTATCGTGATAACAAAGTGCTCGAACGCGTTGTTGAACCGGAACGTGTAATCATGTTTCGTGTGCCCTGGATAAACGACAAGGGAGAAGTGGAAGTGAACCGCGGCTTCAGAATCCAAATGAACAGCGCTATCGGACCTTATAAGGGTGGACTCCGGTTTCATCCGTCGGTAAATTTAAGTGTGCTTAAATTCCTCGCTTTTGAACAGGTTTTCAAAAACAGCCTCACCGGATTACCCATGGGAGGCGGTAAAGGGGGATCAGATTTTGATCCCAAAGGCCGATCGGACAATGAAGTGATGAAGTTCTGCCAGAGTTTTATGACCGAACTATATAGACACGTGGGTGCTGATATTGATATCCCCGCGGGAGATATAGGTGTGGGCAAACGTGAAATCGGGTATTTGTTTGGACAATACAAAAGGATTAAGGGAGAATTCAGCGGGGTGCTGACCGGAAAAGGTTTTGAATGGGGCTGCAGTTTAATTCGTCCTGAAGCTACGGGTTATGGACTGGTTTATTTCGTGGAAGAAATATTAAAAATCCGTGGAGAAACGATCCAGGGTAAGAGAGTAACTATCTCCGGTTCGGGGAATGTGGCTCAATATGCCGCTGAAAAATGTATCGCCAAGGGAGCAAAGGTTGTTACCATGTCAGATTCTGACGGCTTTATATATGAACCCGATGGACTTGACTTGGAAAGATTACAGTTCCTTAAAGAACTGAAGGAAGTCAGGAGGGGAAGAATCAGCGAATATGCTGCCCACTTTAAATGTGACTATTTCAAGGGAGAACGTCCCTGGCGTATCAAATGTGACATAGCTCTTCCCAACGCTACCCAAAATGAAGTAGACGGTAAAGATGCAAAATCACTTATAGAAAACGGATGCTTCTGTGTTGCAGAAGGCGCCAATATGCCCTGTACTCCCGAAGCCGTAGCAGCTTTCAACAAAGCCCAGGTATCTTATGCACCAGGCAAAGCCGCCAATGCTGGTGGAGTAGCCGTATCGGGATTGGAAATGTCTCAAAATTCGGTGCGTTTCTCCTGGTCGCGTGACGAGGTAGACAATAAACTGAGAGATATCATGAAGCAGATTCACCGGATCTGCGTCAAATACGGTAAAGAAGAAGACGGGCACATCAATTACGAAAAAGGTGCGAACATTGGTGGTTTTGTGAAGATAGCCGAAGCCATGCTCGCTCAGGGAGTGGTATAATCCTGAACTTATCGTTCTTCACTGCAAAAGTGAGAAGGCAAGCTGTTGCTAACTCACTTTCAGCATTTTTAACCCCGGATTTTGCAGTAATCCGCAAAATCCCGGTTAAAGTAATTGCAAAATCCTAATCGAATTTTTGCGGATTCTCATATTCGATTCGATCAACCAAGAATTTGGCATAGCCATACTCCCCCTCTTTGAGCATATAAAACGCTTCTATCGTTGTCGGGACTTTTATTCCATTTAACTCTTTATAGTCTGATACTTTCCCAACCCAGGTTTCCAGGTTGTCCGACCCCATATATCGCCGGGTTTTAAGTTCCGATATTTCATTATCCGGGTTAAAAACAACCTGATATTCCAAAGCATAATGTTTGTACTTATAGGTTAATTGTGCAGAACGATCATCTATAGCTGCCCAATGCAGATTTTCATCAGGTAGCAGATTGGTAGGAAACCATACGCTCTCCCCCAGCCAGCGCAACAGTTCACCCTGATCATACTTCTCTCCCCTCCCGTCAGCTATCTTAAATGCAGACAAAAGAGCTACCACCAGCCTTCCTTTACCCCCGAGAAACATATCTGTGGCAGTGAACATCTTAGTGGAGCCCTTCCAAACAAAGCCCGGGTTTCGCGTTGTAAAATACTGTTCTCCTTTGATCGTCATCCAGCTACTTTTGGGACTCGTCTTAAATCGCCCATGGTGTTGCAATCGCACATAATTGATATACGGCTGACCTTCTTTCAGCACGTGTCTGAAATACCGTTGAACCGGTTCAGGAAGCCCGTTTAATTTTTCATAGCTAAACTTTTCAGTGGATATGGCTGCCGATTCAGCAAACAATTGATTTACCTCCCTGCTAAATTGCATACTGAACCAAACTTTTCCTGCTATCCATGCCAACGCAACAAATATCAGTATAATTAATCCGGTAACCATTGTCTTCCTTATAAGGGGTAGTGCTCTATTCATCTATTTACTTAAACTTGCCAGCTTGAGCAAAAACGCGTACTCCAAAGCTACATCTTTCAAATAATCAAACCGTCCCGAAGCGCCTCCATGACCAAAATCCATATTCGTATGTAACAATAAAATATGATTATCCGTTTTCATAGCCCTGAGCTTGGCCACCCATTTAGCCGGTTCAAAATATTGTACCTGGCTATCATGTAAGCCCGTTGTTACCAACAAATTGGGATAAGCTTTTCTCTCAATATTCTCATAGGGAGAATATGACTTCATATATTCATAAGCCGCTTTGCTCTCTTCAGGATTACCCCATTCGTCGTATTCATTTGTTGTTAACGGGATGGTAGAATCAAGCATTGTATTCACCACATCCACGAAAGGTACCTGGGCAACGACTCCGTTCCACAAATCCGGAGCCATATTGATTACAGCGCCCATCAGTAACCCGCCCGCACTACCGCCCTGAGCATACAAGTTTTTAGCTGAACAATACTTTTCTTTAATGAGAAATTCACCACAGTCTATAAAATCGGTAAACGTATTTTTCTTCTTCATCATCTTCCCATCCTCATACCACTGTCTTCCCAGGTCTTCACCACCACGAATATGGGCAATAGCAAATGTAAATCCTCTGTTTAGCAAGCTAAGCCGGTTGCTATTAAACACCGGATCAACGGTAACCCCATAAGATCCGTAACCATACAGCAATAAGGGAGACCGTCCATTTTTTGAAAATCCTTTTTTATAAACTAGCGACACGGGGATCTTCGAACCATCCCGCGCGGTGGCATACAACCTCTCCGTACTATAATCCTCTTTCGCATAACCGCCCAGCACTTCCTGCTGCTTCATCAGCTTCTTTTCCTTCGTTTTTAGATTATAATCATACGTAGTTCCGGGCGTAATTAGAGAGGAATAGACATACCGGAACTCGTCGGTATAAAATTCTGGGTTAGCAGCCAGACTTACGCCATAGGCAGCTTCCTCAAAATCAATATAATATTCCTGTTGAGAGGAAATATTACGTACCCGTAACCGCACTAAACCGTCTTTCCGTTCTCTTATCACCATATAATCTCTAAACACATCAATACCCTCAAGCAGGACATCTGTCCGGTGTGCGATCAGTTCTTTCCACGAACCGGCATCCGTATGATCCGATGGGCATTCCATTAGCCTGAAATTCTTAGCATCCCAATTGGTCACTATATAGAAACCAGTCATTCCTTCATCAATCCTATACAACACATTTCTCATCCGCGGCTGAAAAACCCTCCACTCCCGGTTGGGCTCATTTGCCGGGATGTATCTAATCTCCGAAGACAAAGTCGCTTCAGACATTATAAAAATATAATTGCCCCTTTTGGATTTTACCACTTCAATATAATTGGCCGGGTCCTTTTCTTCATAAACGATTGCATCTTCTTTTACCTCCGTATTCAATCTGTGTCGTTTGATCTTCTCGGACAGGAGCGTTTCGGGGTTATTATACGTATAAAACAAAGTCTGGTTATCATTCGCCCAAACAGATCTACCGGAGGTTCCCGGTATTTGGTCCTTATAGAGTGCCCCCGTCTCCAGGTTTTTAATATGAATAGCGTATTGTCTTCTGGATACGGTATCCACTCCAAAAGCCAATAGTTTATTATCCGGGCTGACCGTAAAACCGGTTACCGAAAAATAAGAGTGTTCTCCAGCCATCTCATCCACGTCCAGCAAAATTTCTTCCGGGGCCTCAAGAGTCTCCTTCTTCCGGCAATATTTAAAATACTGCTTCCCTTCCTCTGTTCTTGTGTAATAATAATATCCGTTTTTGAAAACAGGAACGGATTCATCTTTTTCCTTTATCCTCCCCTTCATCTCAGCATATAATTCATCCCTTAATGAACGCGTATCGCTCATCATGCTGTCCAGGTAGGTGTTTTCTTCCGTCAAATACTGAATTACCTTTGAACTGCCAGGCCCTTTCCTGAAATAATCTATCATCCAGTAGTAATTATCCGGCACCGTATCTCCGTGAACTACCCTTATATGTTCCTGAACAGGAGCTACCGGTGGTTTTACATTTTCATTCCACATATTGACGTCTTTTCCGTTTTTAGAATCATTACAAGCCTGCATAAATACCATAAGCGCCAGGGTCAGAAAAGAAATAACACTTCTCATTGCACCGATTTTAAGCATGAAGGAAATAAACTATACTTCAGGATGTTGGCTTCGACTATGATGCGCCAATAGAATGTACTATTACGCATTTTTTCCGGCGGATATCGAATGAGGCATTGCGATCACCTCACGCACAGCCTGTGCTATAGCATCTGCATCAAAACCGCATTCCCTGTGGAGTTCTTTGAGCGTTCCGTGTTCAACCACCCTGTCAGGAATACCCAGCATCTTTACTTCTGCATGATAATGGTGTTGCGCCATAAATTCGAGAATAGCGCTTCCAAATCCACCTTGTATTGACCCATCTTCAACCGTGACAATCCTCGTATGCTGCTGAAATACCTCAT
This sequence comes from Chitinophagaceae bacterium, assembly GCA_019454915.1. Taxonomy (GTDB): domain Bacteria; phylum Bacteroidota; class Bacteroidia; order Chitinophagales; family Chitinophagaceae; genus Agriterribacter. Next base: position 10,686 of record JACFNM010000009.1, on the reverse strand, counting down.
GCAGCAAATCTTCATCCAAAGGCTTAACAAACCGCATATCATAATGAGCCAGAGACAAATCTTCCACTCTCAGATCACGAATCGCTGCCGATACAAAATTTCCCGGATGCCCGATAGATAATATTGCCAGATCTTTTCCATCCCGCAATTTTCGGCCTGTTCCGGGTTTAACAGCCTTCATTTCTGTTTTCCAGTCGATCATTACCCCTTCACCTCTGGGATAACGAATTGCAAAAGGATGAGTGGTTTCATCCAACTGGGCAGTGTACATCAGATTTCTCAACTCGCTTTCATTCATCGGCGCACTCACAATCATATTGGGAATACAACGCAAATACGCCAAATCATATGCTCCATGGTGGGTGGCTCCGTCTTCTCCTACCAACCCCGCGCGGTCAAGGCAGAAGATAACGGGCAGATCCTGAATAGCCACATCGTGTATCACCTGATCATAGGCTCTCTGCATAAAAGATGAGTAGATATTGCAAAACACCTTCATCCCCTGAGTGGCCATTCCTGCACTAAGGGTAACTGCATGCTGTTCGCAGATGCCCACATCAATAGCCCGGTCAGGCATCGCATCCATCATGATTTTTAATGAAGACCCGGAAGGCATCGCCGGGGTAATGCCCATAATCTTACCGTTTTTCTCCGCCAGTTCGAGAAGGGTATGCCCGAATACATCCTGATATTTCGGAGGTTGGGGAAGCTCAAATTTCTTTTTGATAATCTCTCCGGTTATTTTGTCAAATAATCCGGGTGCATGCCACCTGGTTTGGTCTTTCTCCGCCTGCGAATAACCCTTACCTTTCACGGTTAAAATGTGCAATAATTTAGGACCGGGTATCTTTTTCAGATCCTGCAATACATCAACCAGCTTGTTCACATTATGCCCGTCTATCGGCCCAAAATAGCGAAGGTTCAGCGATTCAAACAGGTTACTGCTCCTGCTCACAAATCCCTTTATACTCTGCTCTAATTTGCTCACCATTTCCCGCGTATAATCCTTGCCCACCGGCAACTTACCCAGGGCATTCCATATCTCATCCTTAAGCTTGTTATAAGTTTTTGAAGTCGTGATATCCGTGAGATATTCCTTCAGTGCGCCTACATTCTGATCAATACTCATACAGTTATCATTGAGTATGATCAGCATATCTGCATCCGCCACTCCGGCATGATTCATCCCTTCGAAAGCAAGACCGGCCGTCATGGCTCCATCGCCGATAATTGCAACGGATTTCCGGTCTTCACCTTTGTATTTGGCGGCGATTGCCATACCCAAAGCCGCCGATATGGAAGTAGACGAATGACCTACGCCAAAGCTGTCATATTCGCTCTCTTCCCGCTTCGGGAAACCGCTCAATCCATTATATTTACGATTCGTATAAAAGACATCTCTTCGCCCTGTTAAGATCTTGTGTCCATAAGCCTGGTGACCCACATCCCATACCAACTGATCATAGGGCGTATTGAAAACGTAATGCAGCGCTACCGTAAGTTCCACCACACCCAGGCTCGCACCAAAATGGCCGCCATGTACACTTACCACATCAATAATAAATTGCCGCAACTCATCGCACAACTTAAGAAGGTCTTCCCTGGAGAGCGCTTTAAGATCTGCGGGATTATCAACCTGCCGTAAAAGAGGTCCGGGTGTTATATCCATGAAATGTCCATTAAATCAGCAACAAAAGTAAGATTTTAATCATTCTTTGGAACGGACATTCTCTATTACTCATGAGCCGGCTAACCATTGATTATCAATATTTTTCACGCCGGCTTCCGGGCACATTTTCCATTAACCCGGAATTTTAACCACTAATAATACATTTTATACGGATGGAAACAGAAATGTTTAGATTTGGGGAATGCTGTCCAAATTATCGAGATACTGGTGGTGCCAGATTTGCGGATGGGGCATTTTCGCCCTGGTGAATATATTTTTTGCCTACACCTACGACAAAACCATTTCCGAACGACTCATCGCCCGTCTCCTCATCGCACTTTCACTGGGGATACCCATAACCCACTGGATGCGCGGGGTAATCATCAAACAAAAATGGCTCGCTCTGTCTATCGAAAAAATGGCGCCCCGACTTTTTCTTATTGTCATCATTGGAAGTTTTCTATATGCTTTGAGTCAACTGTCTCTCTTTGGATTGTTTCATTTATCCGAAACAGATGGCAAGAAGAAGGTCTCCTTTTTAAACAACGTTGTATTAAGGACATTAGACAGTTCCGTGATACTAATGGTGTGGATACTAATATACTATCTGTACCACTCTTTTCAAAAGAATAAGAAACAGGAAGTAGATACTTTCCGCCTCCAATCGCTGGTGAAAGAATTAGAGTTGAAGACTATCAAATCTCATATCAATCCACATTTCATTTTCAATTCGCTCAACAGCATCAGGGCATTAGTGGACGAAAATCCCCAAAGAGCACGCCAGGGAATCACCGAACTGAGTAATATTCTTCGCAACAGTATGCAAACGGAAAAACTGGAGACGGTACCCTTAAACCAGGAACTGGATATTGTCAAGGATTATCTTGCCCTGGAACAAATGCGTTTTGAAGAAAGATTAAGAGTGGAATTTGATATTGACGAGAACACGCTTCAGCATCCCATACCCCCCATGATGCTGCAAACCCTTGTAGAAAACGCGGTTAAACATGGTATCAGCAAACAATTGAACGGCGGCACTATTGTCGTTGCATCCCGATTGACAAATAATAGCCATGAAGTTATTATCCGAAACAGCGGGCTATTAAGTGACTATAATGAAAAAAACGGATTCGGACTTCAGAGTACCATAGATCGTCTAAACCTGTTATTCGGATCCAAAGCTTCTTTTGAAATCAGAAATATTCCCGGTGAAATGGTAGAAGCCAAAGTAATTATACCTTTAACTAACGGACATCTCAAATAACACTGCTATGACAAAAAAAGCCATCATCATAGATGACGAAAGATTAGCGCGTGCCGAACTCAAAAAGCTTCTTTTGGAACATCCCCGGATAGAAGTCATTGGGGAAGCGGCCAATGCGACAGAAGGGATTGAAAAGATAATGAACCTGTCTCCCGACCTGATCTTTCTGGACATTCAAATGCCGGGGAAGTCCGGCTTTGACCTCCTGACCGAATTAGACGAACTGCCGCAGGTTATATTTACCACGGCCTATGACGAATATGCTTTAAGAGCTTTCGAAGTGAACGCGCTTGATTATTTACTTAAGCCCATCGAGCCCAAGCGATTGTCCGACGCTATACTCAAACTGGATTTTCCGGAGGGAAATGAAGCCACTCCAACACAACCTCAGCCCGGCAACACTACGCGGGGTATTTTAGGAGAAAATGACCAGGTTTTCGTGAAAGACGGGGAGAAATGCTGGTTTGTAAGATTAAACGAAATCAGGCTGTTTGAAAGCGTGGGAAACTACGCAAGGGTTTTCTTCAGCTCCAACAAACCGCTCATTCTTAAGTCGTTGAACGCACTGGAAGAGCGATTAGATGAAAAAGTTTTCTTCAGGGCAAACCGGAAACATATTGTTAATCTCAGAATGATTGAAAAAGTAGAATCGTATTTCAATGGAGGCTTGCTGTTGGAATTAAAAGGGGGAGAGAAAATTGAGGTCAGCCGCAGGCAGACGGTGAAGTTCAAAGAAATGATGAGCCTGTAGCATAAAACACAGTTGCGATCTTACGATAATCCGTCAGCAGGTTTTTACGAAGGCGGTACCAGTTGTTCAGTTACCTCGTACTTCAAAACGTTTTCGTATTGACAAACGAAATGATGACAGAGAGACAATAAGACAACAACCCTGCATTCCGGTAACCAACAGGTTTGTAGCAGTTCGTATCCGCTTCAGGGTTTTTCAAACGAGAATAAAAAACCAGTTGATCCTGACTTTAGACTCTCTTGTGTATCTTTTTTCAGAATAAGATAGGTAGCATTTTTTGCATCATCACGTAATGCATCCAGCGTGATATAGGTGATATTTCCTAACTGGTTCAAAACACGTTTATGGTCGTGAGCCGTGATCACCATATTGATATGATGCTTTTCAAACAGATCCATTAAAACTAACAACTCATCAGTGAGCGGGCTGGTGGATGCCGTGTGATGATCGCGGAAGAAGTTATTGTGCGTAAAAACAACGCAACGATCATAAAGATTACGTTGGGTTTCAAGAATATCTTTCAACCACTGCAACTGGCTTTTACCAAGCGTGCCGCTTCCCGAATCAAGACAGATGTAAAGATCTTTTTTGGAGGGAGTCTGTACGGTAAAATAATAGGTGGAAGTACCGAACAGCCGATAAAAATACTTCCAGCCATCAAAATATAATTCGTGGTTACCAATCATTACAAAACTCGGTTTTATCGCCGGATCGGGCAGATGGTCCTTAAAAGTTTGCTGGTCTTTTTCCCTTCCGGTAGAAATGTCGCCTACAAATACCAGCGAGCTGATATCGTTCTCTTCGGCCCGCTCCAGAAAGTTTAAATAGTTGTTGATAGTGGATGAACTGCCAACGTGCACGTCTCCGGTGATCAGTAATTTATATTCCTCACCGCTCACTAAAATATTTTTAAAGGGATGCTGCTCATTCCACTCCATGGATTGTGCAAATCGCTTTTCGATGCGATCTGTTGAGCGGACAAGCCCCGTAAAATCGGCTTCCTTCAAACAGGACGTCCATAAAAATGAGCCGGCAGCAAAAATCAGTAACGGGTATTTCATGAAGTACGGTTTTGTGCTTTTCATCATTCACCTAACAGGCGTTTCATAGTTCGATAGGTTTGAGCTTGATATGATTTTCCGGTATAGTACCAATGTTCACCTTATAACCACCTCTCAGATAATAACCGAAATAGTTAACCCGGATATTAAAAAAGCCGGACTGCTGATAAGCCACATCAAAATATATCTTTGATTTCACATTGAGCTTATATTGAAAATCAGCCAATACAAAAGGATTGGTTTCCTGTTGAATAATGAACTGATCAAAATTGGTGACCGAAGGATTTATTTCAAACTTGTCGCCGATGGGCTTATGCCAGGTCAATCGGTAGATTACATTAACCGGTTCCCAAAGTACATTCTCACCATAGCCGGCTTTCCCTTTATACTTTTGCGTGAAAGCATAAAACCGGGTATTCAGTCCCAGATCATAATACCATCGCCTGCTTTTATGATTGAATAATAATCCGGCAGCATGATCGTTCAATCGTGCTGAAAATGGAGCAAATTGATAAAAGGCAACCGTAGTAATATTTTTATCTTTTATGACATAATCCTTAGAAACGGATAATCTCACCGCATCCAGTTTTTTCTCCCTGGCAGCAGAAAAAACGGCACCGGCGCCGGCAGAGAAATTCCAGCCCCGGTAGAAATAGGAGAACTGACCCCCTAATTTTCCGTACTGCCCCAATGACACCTGGTTACTACCGGTGGTTAAGGATAGATCTGCCGACATCTGACTCCTGGCGACCAGAGAAACAGAAAAAATCAGTGAAAATGCAGTGAATCCTTTGATCATAGGATTAATATAACGTTCCGAAACCGGGTTTATTTCGGTACCAGAATTTGCTATCTTCGACCCCCAATTTCATCAATACCTAACCACGGGTCAGTATGTTTGAAATAAACCATAAGAAACCCTTTATATCCGGAAGAATGGTTGCCCGGCATGTTTCGTCTGACAATCAGAAACTATAAAAAGTGAACAGATGAAAAAGAATATCGCATTATTAGTCCTGTTATTCATTGTCCTAAGTGCATCAGCCCAAAAGCCGGACAAAATCATTAAGGTGAAGAAAGTCACGGCGATTGAAAAAACGCTGTCGGCTGATGACATGGGCGGACGCGGGCTGTTCACGGCAGGCCTTGATAAAGCAGCGGATTTTATAGCTAAGGAATTTAAGAAGGCCGGGCTAGAACCCGTGTCTCCGTCTTCGGGCTACTTTCAGGAATTCTCACTGGTTTCTGCCAAATTAATAGAAACGAAGGTAACCGTCAATGGTGTGGACATCAACAGCGAATCTGTTATTGCCTTCACTTCGCAGGCAAGTCTTAACCTCACTGAGCAATCACCAATAGAGCAGGTACATATAGAAGGCAGCGAACGGTTTTTTAATGAGGCATACCGCTATATTAGATCCGGCAAAAGTTATGTTGTATGGGTGGATACCGCTTACTCCAAAATCTACCCGAATCTAAACCGATTGAAAAGAGAACACTTTAAGAATGACCACAGCGTTGTCTTTGTGCTGACAGACCAGGTACCTGAAAAATTTTCTCTACAGATTACGCATGAGATTTCTGAAAAGAAGCTCAAAAATATCGTGGGTATATTACCGGGTAAAAACCGTGTTGCGGGGCAGGAAGATAAGAGCGGCGAATACGTTATTTTCTCCGGGCATTATGATCATCTGGGTATTGGCGAACCGGATGCCAAACGCGATAGTATTTACAACGGAGCCAATGATGATGCCTCAGGCGTTACCGCTGTTATTATGCTTGCACGCTATTTTAAGAAAACTAAAAATAACGGGCGCACACTGGTCTTTGCTGCATTTACAGCAGAAGAAACCGGCGGCTTCGGTTCACAATATTTTTCCAGGCAATTCGATCCGGAAAAAGTAGCGGCCATGTTCAATATTGAGATGATCGGCACGGATAGTAAATGGGGCGCCAATTCGGCGTATATTACCGGATATGAAAAAACAGACATGGGGAAAATTTTAGAAAAGAATCTGGAAGGTACCGGCTTTACTTTTTATCCGGATCCCTATCCTGATCAGCAATTGTTTTACCGGTCGGATAATGCTACCCTTGCGCGGCTGGGTGTTCCGGCACATACTATCTCCACCTCCAAGATGGACAATGAACCCTTTTATCATACGCAGGGCGATGAAATTTCTACACTGGACATGAACAACATGACCGCCATCATCAGAGCCATAGCGCTCAGTTCAGCCAGTATCATCAATGGCACGGATACCCCGACCCGTGTGGATGCTTCATTGCTGAGGTAATTGAGATGATTAATGAGTAAAGAAGTTTAGTACCTTGCGAGGTATCGCAATTCAAATACGGATATTCAATCAAAAAAACACAGCTTATGGAAATAGTATTATCGGCAAAATCAACTTTTTTATTTGCCATCAGTTTTGGCTTAATAGCCTTTGCCTGTAACCCTGCCCGCAAAGCAGGCAGCAATAACATTAGTACTGAAGACGGTGCAGCCGGTTTGACCAACAGCAAATGGAAACTGGTGGAATTATACGGACAACCCGTTGCCGAAAAAATAAATGATAAAGAACCCTTTTTACAGTTTCTTACAAAAGACAGCCGCTACTCGGCTTCCGGAGGATGCAATACAATCAACGGTACCTTTACGCTGCCGGGCAATAACAGAATTCATTTCTCCCAGGGTATGTCTACCCTCATGGCCTGCGAAAATATGGACGTTGAATCGCGACTGATCAAAGTACTGGAAACCGCCGACAACTACAGTTTGTCTGAAAACACTTTAACGCTGAATAAAGCGCGTATGGCTCCGCTCGCGCGGTTTCAGAGAGTGGAGTAGACACATAGTGGCATTGAAAGTAAAGATTAGTCTTCCAATATGAAGCACCATTCTATATTTCGAAGAAAATGTTTAGTTTTCAATCCCGCTCCGCATGCATCAGCATAAATTCCATTGCCTCGTACGCATCCTTGTACCGGGTTTCATGCTTGCCTGTTTCGTCAATAATGAGTAAGATATCGCGACCTAATACCTGAAGTACCTTTGCGAGGCGGATAACGCTTTCGGGTGGGACAATGGCGTCCAGCCTGCCTACCGTAAAAGCAATGGGCATAGTCAGTTTTTCCGGCCAGTATTCTGCGCTTCGTTTTTTGTATTCTTCCGGCACCGCCTGTTTGCTTCCGCCAAACGAGGCCCCAATAGCCTCCTGAAATTGATTGTATTCAAAATGGTTGGCCAGTCCGTTCATCGAAACCACACCGTCTATCACCTCCGGATGAAGCGCCGCAAAGCTTAGCGCAGCCGTTCCGCCCATCGAGCCTCCGGTCAGGAAGACTCTTCGTGCCCGATATTTTTCTTTTAGTTCAGTTATTATCTGCAACAAATCCTTTTCCGCAGCCGGCCCCATCCAGGACGTTCTGGCACGGTAATCCGGTGAGATGGCAATCATCTGATGTGCAGCCGAAAAATCTCTGAACGCAGCACATTCATCCCTCTTATCCTTCGCAAACTGCCAGCGATCAGACCCATGACCATGCAATCCGATAAATACATCGTATTGCTTTTTGGGATCGAAAGACGGCGGTAGAATTTCTACATAGTACTGCTCCGATTGATCTAAGACAGCTATGAATCTTACGTCATTGAGCGTACCCGTAACCTTCTGAGCCTTACCGATGATACTCAGGAGCACACAGGAAACTATCACCAAAATACTTCTCATCATTTTCATTATAACCGGATTTAGTTTTTTGAACGAAGGAATACTCTCCAACATTACGAATGATTCACCTTCAATGTAAAAAGCATTTAGAATTTATGAAAGCATAGGTACGGGATAAAATACAAAATGACAAACCAAAATTCTCATAAGAAAACATCAATCACATTAAAACGACTACTAACAAAAAGTTTGGTAATGGGCTGACACCCGGAATAAATTCAGCTGTAGCCCGCTATCAGGTTTGGCTCCGGTGGACGAACCAATATCGGCTTTTTGTATTTATCTTCGGCTGTAGCTTTCCAATTGGCTGAGATTCGGGCGGAAGGAACTTCGAATACCAGCCCATCACCAGGCTTTAACCGTTAGTGACAAAAAAGGCAACCACAACATAATAATCTAAAAATGACTTGTAAAAACTGCGGGAATAAATATGAAGGTAATTTTTGCAATAACTGCGGACAAAAGGCAAGTACAAAGCGGTTTGATTTGAGGGGGATTTTTAATGAAGTCCTCATTTCATTTATTAATCTTGACAAAGGATTAATTTTCACGACCAGGCAATTATTATTCTACCCCGGAAGGACAATAAGAAATTACCTGAATGGTCGGAGAATTGATTACACGAAGCCATTTGCTTATCTCTTCTACCTAGGAGCTGTATATATCATTTTGGTGAACCTTGCTGGAAGTTATACTAACATCAGCGATTCTTTAAATGGAATGGTGGATGCTTTGTCCGAAGGAGAATCTGACGTAAATATCCTACTTGTAAAAACTTTAAAGTGGTTAAGCCGTAATTACGTCTATAGCCTTCTTTTGATTATTCCTTTCTTTTCACTATCATCCTACCTGTCTTTTAGAAAGCAAAGGTTTAATTATTCAGAACATCTAATTATTAATTCCTTTGTCATCGGACTACAACTTTTTTTGGCCATTTTATTGAACTTATTGCAAATCCCTTTTCCTGAACGTTCTCTAACATTTGAAATTCTCAACTATACTATTTTAGGGCTAGGATTTTTGACTCCAGTTTGGTGTTATTACTCTTTATTCGATTCATATCATCCAGTTAGCAGGCTATTAAGGACGGTTTTCACATTGGTAGTCTTAACAATCCTAATAGTTATTCTTTTAATAGTATCAGTCGGATTGGCAGTAGCATTTAAATAATCCTGCCTGTAACAACGGTCAGTTTTGCGTCAGGCGGGTCGAACGCCTCCGTTTGACATTTTCTCGTATATTCGGGCTTTGTCGTTCGCTCGAGTCTCCATAGCTATCGGGACGGTGAAAAATCCTGCCCGAACGCAAAGCTGGTCAGACGTTAGTAGCTTTTTTTGAAAAACCAAAATATAAATAAAATTGATAGTCAGATGAAATTCAAAAATTTAGATGAATTAACAGACAAAGAATTGCTGAACAAAGACAAACAAATGAAAACCAACAAAATTGTTGATGCATCAATAATTGGATTCGCAATTGGAATAGCTACCTACTCTATAGTAAAAAGCGGTTTTTCTGTTCTTGTTATTGCACCTTTACTTCTAATAATACTTGTCGTAATAAAGAATTCAAAGAATAATAAAGTTTTAGAAGCAGAAATTCATAAAGAAATTAAAGCGAGGAATCTAAAGCAGTAATGGTTTAGTTAAATTTCAGTACTAAAAAATGACCAAGATGCTTAAATAGAAACCAAGATCCGCATTATATTATAGCGATTAACAAAATCAGAAAACAATGGCGATCGAATAACAGCATAAACCAAAACATCTGAATTTTACTCAGTCGAGATTCAAGGATAAAGACTCAATAATGAATACCGGTTGTTACCGCAAAGCGAATATTTCATTTAAAAATGATCCAGGTGTCGGGGGTAATCCTTCTTGAAAACCTGTATTTTTTATTGCAACTCTTTGCATCATACTACGGGAAACTTCCACGGATTCTGGTAATTCGGCTTTATCAAGGCATTGGCTTCCGGGTTATTTAAAAACCGACCGGTACGCGTATCCCATCTTAGGAGGGCGCCGCCTGCACGCAGGGAAATATTGCCCATGTGGGTATATTGTGCCACCAGGCTGCCTTCCTCCACATTACAAACAGGATCCTTCCTGTTCCGGATACAGTCTATAAAATTTTCCATGTGTTTCAATCCCGGGTTATCTCGCGCTTCCTGCTTTAATACGGGCGGCACTTTCGGTTTCCCATTT
>JACFNM010000479.1 GCA_019454915.1 Chitinophagaceae bacterium | reverse complement strand
ATTCTCATTTTTGTGCGTTCCAACTCCTATCTTTGCGCCAAATTTCAGGTCAGTATGTCTTCAAAATGGCTTAAATCTTTACTGGTAGCGGCTTTCGGTATATGTACTGTGTTTTTTTATAATATGTCCTTGGCGCAGGAAGGACAAAATAATCCGCCGTCCGGGCAGCAACTGAACCCAAAACAGGACAAAGAGGGTGAATTAGACGTAGCCGGGACCATTTTGGAACATATCCGTGACGATCATAGCTGGCATCTCTGGGGGCATACATCTCTTCCGCTTCCGGTTATTTTAAAAACAGACAAGGGGTGGGAGATGTTTTCTTCTTCCAGGCTATCGGATGAACATCATAAACCCGTGATTTATAACGGAAATTACCCTTATAAACAGATCGAAGGAAAGATTAGGGTAGTAAATAGTGATGGCAGTGTAAATGTTGAAGAATCGAAAAAGTTATATGATTTTTCGATCACCAAGAATGTGCTGTCCATGCTGATTTCCGTGGCTTTACTTTTGATCATTTTCCTTGGGGTTGCCCGGGCGTATAAGAAAACCGGAGTGAGCTCTGCTCCTAAAGGCTTCCAGTCGTTTATCGAGCCGGTGATTATCTTTATTCGTGATGAAGTGGCACGACCCTGTCTGGGCCATCAAACGGACCGGTTTATGCCCTTCATACTCAATATTTTCTTTTTTATCTGGATTAATAATTTGTTGGGAATTGTTCCTTTTTTCCCGGGAGGGGCCAATTTGAGTGGAAATATTGCCTTCACTTTTACGCTGGCGCTATTCACTTTTGTGATAACGAATGTAAATGGTAAGGGAGACTATTGGAAGCATATTTTTTGGATGCCGGGACTGCCGGTTCCTCTAAAAATATTTTTAATGCCGATTGAGCTATTAGGTGTTTTCATTAAAGCCATTTCTTTAACCATTCGGTTGTTTGCCAACATTACGGCGGGACATATATTGGTGTTGAGCCTGGTTTCTTTGATTTTCATTTTTAAAGCGGTGTCAGCTTCTGTGGTGGTGGTACCGTTTACGGTTTTTATCGGGGTCATTGAGCTGCTGGTAGGGTTTATCCAGGCATTTATTTTTGCCATGTTATCGGCTTTGTATATTGGGATGGCTATTGAAGAAAACCATGAACAGGATTTGGTATTATAATACGTTTTTTATTCACATTTAAATATAAAACAATGGTAGTAGGTAGTGTTGCCGCGATTGGTGCAGGTTTAGCAGCCATAGGCGCAGGTATCGGTATCGGCCAGATTGGTAAAGGTGCTGTTGAGGGTATTGCCCGTCAGCCGGAAGCCGCCAATGAAATCCGTACCAATATGATTATTGCTGCGGCGTTGGTTGAATCTGTGTCATTATTTGCGGTGGTTGTTGCCCTGCTGGGTAATGGCTAATATCGGCTTTGTACAGGCCTTGAGCAAAGGGCGGAAAGTTCTGTACTTTTTTTGATTTATTATTTTTATTATAAAGAAAGTATATCATCATGTTGTTAGAGGTAAATCCATTGGTACTCCCCGATTTGGGCCTGGTAGTATGGTCCACGCTGGCATTTCTGATTCTGATGTTTGTGTTGGGAAAATTTGGCTGGAAGCCGATCATGAAAGCCATCCATGAGCGGGAGCAGGGAATTAATGATTCGCTGGCTACAGCCGAAAAGGTGAGAGCGGAAATGGCCCAGTTAAAGAGCGACAATGAAATTTTGCTGGTGCAGGCCAGAGAAGAGCGGGCACAGATATTAAAAGAAGCCAAAGAGATTAAAGACAGGATGATTAATGAAGCGAAAGACCAGGCGAAAGAGGCCGCAGCAAAGATTATGGCGGAAACCCAACTGGCGATAGAAAACCAGAAGATGGCGGCAGTGACCGACCTGAAGAACCAGGTAGGGCATATGGTGATTGAGGTGTCAGAAAAAATTCTGCGCCGTGAATTGGCGAACAAAGCTGACCAGGAACACTACATCAAACAATTAACTGACGAGATTCGATTGAATTAGATGTGGAACCTGTTGATTGCAGGCTCATTGACCATGTTTTATTCATCTACCCTCAATTACAAACAATAAATCAGTCCGATGCTCCATCCACGTTTAGCAGGAAGATACGCGAAGAGTCTTATTGATTTGGCACGGGAGCAAAATCAGCTCGAGCAGGTGTATGCCGATATGGTTTTTTTGCAATCCGTATGCAGGCAAAGCCGTGAATTTGTTCTGTTGATGCGCAGCCCGGTTATTCATGCGGATAAGAAAAATAATATCCTGATGGCGATAACGCAGCACCGGGTAGGTAACCTAACTACCGCCTTTAATAAATTGCTGGTACAGAAGGGAAGAGAAAGCATTTTGCCCGAAATTACTCAGGCATTTATAGACCAGTATAACGCATTGAAAGGAATTCACAGGGTGAGATTGTCAACTGCAACGCCAATAGGAGAAGCGCTTAAGAAAGAAATAGAGCAGAAGGTACAGACAGATGCCTCCATGCCGCGGGTTGAATTTGAAACTGTTGTGAGAGAAGAGTTGATCGGTGGTTTTGTGCTGGAATTTGATGATAAACGGGTGGACGCAAGCATCCTTAGAGATTTGAAGGATATCCAAAAGCAGTTTAAGAGCAATATATATGTGAGAAACATCCGCTAAGCGGTGAGCAGAGATATTCTGCTATTGGTTAAACAAAAAATTGATTCATAAAAAATAAATGACAGTATATGGCAGAAATTAAGCCCGAT
>JACFNM010000478.1 GCA_019454915.1 Chitinophagaceae bacterium | reverse complement strand
CGTTGTATTTAATGATCCAGAGCAGAAAACAGAAGAATATCCGGGTGATGGAGTGCCGTTGAAGGATGTACATCCTGCTTTCACTCTATCACAGGCACGACCATCCGGCTTTCATCCGCGGATAGGGGGGATGGATTTTTTACCGGATGGCAGAATGGTAATCTGTACCTGGGATCCGGAAGGATCAGTATATATTCTTGACGGACTCAGGCAAAAAGACAGCGCAGCCATAACTGTGAAAAGAATAGCCTCGGGCCTTGCAGAGCCTCTGGGCTTAAAAGTAGTGGATGGTGAAATATATGTTTTACAAAAACAGGAACTCACCCATTTAAAGGATAATGACCGGGATGAAATAATTGATGAATATGAAACGGTATGCAATAGTTGGAAAGTGTCCGACAACTTTCATGAATTTGCGTTCGGGTTGATTTATAGAGATGGATTTTTTTATGCTACACTCGCAACGGCTATTAATTACGGAGGTTCCAGCGCGCAACCCCAAATACCAGATAGGGGAAAAGTCATGAAAATATCACTAAAGGATGGATCCTGTTCTTTTATAGCAAGCGGCTTACGTACCCCTAACGGAATAGGCATAGGGGCGGATAATGAAATTTTTATATCAGATAATCAAGGCGACTGGCTCCCTGCCAACAAAATTGTTCATATGCAGACGGGCGCCTGGTATGGATCAAGATCAGTTGACTTTGAAGGCACGAAAGGGCTTAATCCAACTATGCCGGTAGTATGGTTGCCCCAGGGCGAAATAGCAAATTCTCCAAGCCAGGTAACAGTGTTGAATAAAGGCCCTTATAAAAACCAGATGATACATGGAGACGTAACGCATGGTGGAATAAAAAGGGTGTTTGCCGAAAAAGTAAACGGAAAATACCAGGGCGTTGCATTTAGGTTCAGCCAAGGATTGGAAGCCGGTATAAACAGAATGATATGGGGACCCGACAGTGCATTATATGTTGGCGGAATAGGATCAAGTGGTAATTGGGGACACCCGGGTAAATTAACCTACGGTTTGCAACGATTAGAATATAATCACACAGCTGTTTTTGAAATGTTAGCTATAAGGGCAAAACATAATGGAATCGAAATAGAATTTACTTCTCCTCTGAGTAATACATCAGGTAATGAATTATCTGATTATATTATTAAGCAGTGGTGGTATCAACCTACGGAAAATTATGGCGGCCCTAAGATGAATGAAGAAAAATTAGACATTAAAAGCATAAGGCTATCTGCAGATAGGAGAAAGGTATTGCTGGAGCTGCCGGGAATGAAACCGGAACATATAATATATGTACGATTGAACAGGGAAGCAGTACTAAGCGAAACAAATCAACCACTGTGGTCTACAGAAGCCTGGTATACTATGAACAGTATTCCCGATTAAGCAGCCTAAATGATTTAAAACCTGCATTATTCTAAAATAAAAAACATGAAACTAAAAAAGATCAGCAGGAGCGATTTTCTCACAACGGCTTCAGCAGACCCGGCTCTTGCCTTTGTACATAAAAGAGGCCTACAAAGCAGGAAAGACACAATGCCGCCCTCCGCTCCAAAAGGGTTTGATCATCGCATTGCTTACGGATGCTGGGTAAATGACATGCGGCTGGAGCCCCTGGCGCTGGAAGAGTGGCCTGCCCCGCATATGGATGAAAAAACAGTACAGGGCGTTTTAAAGGCGCTCGACGTGCAAAGTCGCTTTGGATATAACTGGCTCGACGCATGGGGATTGCTGGCCACTACTTCCTGGCCGTTAAATATTGGCGAGGGGGTTGAGCCGGATCGCAGGCGGCGGGTAAAAGAAATTATCAGCGCCGCACATCAAAGAAATATAAAGATGATCTATGGCATGGGCACCTATAGCTGGGGATATGAAAAAATAATTGAAAATGACCCGTCACTCGCTGCCAGGAACCGTGACGGCTCTTTCAATGTTAAAGCATTGTGTGATGCCAACAACCGTTCTTTTGAATGGGTAAAAAAGATCCTCGATTTTGTATTGTCGGAATTTGATTTTGACGGCATCCATCTTGAATCGTTTGACCAGGGAGGCTGCTTCTGCCCGCAATGCGCAGGTAAAGCTGGTATTGTAGAATATCATTGCAGGATCAATAAAAAAACGGCAAAGTACATCCGAAAACAATGGCCGGATAAACTGATCAATGTTATTCCTATTGGTTGGGCCATGGACAGCAATGAACGATTCACCGGGTCAGACAAAACACAGATCATTGAACTGAGCCGGCACATAGACGGATTTTACGACCAGGGCTGGCATGGAACCTATATACCGGATCTCGAAAGATCCGCTTTTATAAAGCAATTGCACTGCACATACGGAACTTCGGGAGGAAGATGGGTGTATCCGGCGCAACGCTGGGACAGGGAATCTTTTTTTATCCCCCATATGCAACAGCAGGCCGCCGCTATAAGAAAACAGTACGAACAAGGGGTGCGTGGTATTATGCACTACCAGGGACCGGTCAATAACCCTGGCACCGAAATGAATATTGCGTGTGGAGGATTAATGGCATCCGACCCCTCACAGGACATCAAACAGGTGCTTTCACAGGTGATTGAGCAATTGTACCAGCCCAGACATCCGGAAGCTCATCAAAAACTTGTAAGGATTTTCCTGGAAACAGAACGGACCTATTTTGATCAGTGGGGAGACGCCGTTGAAAAATTCAGACGATACTGGAAAACAGGTCCTGCCGGAGAA
>JACFNM010000477.1 GCA_019454915.1 Chitinophagaceae bacterium | reverse complement strand
CCAGCAAACAGCAGCAGAAAATAATTTTCTTACTAACGCCGTCAATACCATGACGGTACACCTGAATCGCTGGCTTACGACAGGCTATTTCTCCTCAGTTAACAAAAGGCTAAGGCTTCATGTTTCTTCTGCCGATCTTAAAGATGGAAGCTCAGGCTATTTTTTTACAGATGTGGATCTTTGGTATTTGACGGCGCTTTCTGACCTGTCTGAATTATACCGGTCAGGGGTTCGGCCGGTGGCGGAAGACGGGAAAAAAGCTTTTGAAGAATTGCAAAATAAAAAGGAGGGCATTAAAAATATATTCGATTTATTCCTGGCGAGAACCTCTCTCAGCAAAGCGCAGAAAGGAATGAGGGCTGAGGTTGACAAAGGCTTTTGGAGGTATTATTTTGACAACAGGTATGCCGGTTATACGGGTGATGTAAGCCCGGTAGGCTGGGAAGAAAGCGGCGATGGGAAATGGAAAATGAAAACACAGGTGAAATGGGACAGTAGTTATATAGCGCCGGACGCAGGATGGGATATCAGCCATGCAAGGAGACTGGTTCCTGCCTTGGAAACATTCGTAAGGAACCGGGAAAATATAAAAGCGGTTTGGGGTTATGACAACCCGGATTTTGATCCTGTAGCGCTTCGTGAAGCTTATGCAAACCAGGTAGTAGATAAAATATGGAATGGGGATGTGAATTATCCTTTATTCTCCAATTTTTGGAGCGGGGATAATGGCTGGTACAGGGTAGCCTATGCAGCCAACGAGACCGGGAGGCGGTTTGCAGGATACCCTCCGTACGGACTGAGCATATCCATAGCCGATGGAGGATATCCGGTTTGGGGAGCATTTCATCCAACGTTGAACACAATTTTCAGGAATATTTTTGAGTTGTCGCAAAAGAATGACGACAGGGCAAGATCTTTTATCTCGCGGAATTATCCCGGGTTATTGGGTAATCGCTCCAATAGTGCTTCAAAAAAAGCAATTCAAAATCTTTCTTTTTTATCGGATTTAGTAGAACTATCTTTTGCTGTTTTGAATAAATAATTTATATGTTGAAGATCAATCGTCGAAAATTTGTAGCTAATACGGTTACCTCAGGCGCGGGGCTGATGTTGGGCAGTCGCCTGACGGGGTTGACCCGTAAGGAGGAAATGGTTTCCGATACAGCAGACCCGAAAAAAGACCTCATGCAGGAGGTATTGAAATACCGCAAGATCGATGCCCACGCTCATGTGGATGAAAGCTACTACAAAGTAGAAGTCAATTTAGACTTTGCCGACAGGCTGGGCATTGAAAAGCTTATGATCTCTGATTTTATAAGACCCCATACCGAAGGAACTCCCGATGATTTCAGGGCAAGAAATGACTTTGTAATAAAATGCATAAAGGAGCACCCCGACCGGTTTATCGGAACGGTAGCGCTTAACCCGAAATATCAGAAGGCTTCCCTTGAAGAGATCGACCGCTGCCACGATGCCGGAATGATCGGGCTGGGAGAGCTGTATAACCAGGTAAAGATCAACGACCCTTTATATTACCCCGTTATTGAAAAATGCATTGGCCTCAACTGGAATATCATGATGCACTCCGCTATCGGGCATTCCAGGGTGGTCCTTAACCCGCGTGAGCCTAAAAATATTTCCCTGCCGGAAGATTTTGCAGACGTTGCCAGGCGCTACCCAGAAGCCATGTTCCAGTATGCGCATATTGGCGGAGGTATTGACTGGGAGAATGCCTGTAAGGTGCTCAAAGATGTGCCCAATGTGTTTGTGGAGTTATCGGGAAGTAATAATGAAGCCAATATGATTGATTTTGCAATGAAATATATAGGTGAAGACAGGCTGGTGTTTGGCTGTGATTATGGCTTTTACCAGGGAGTTGGTCATATGTTTTCCGCAAAGCTGACAGACGCACAACGCAAAAAGATCTTTTTTGAAAATATCAGTAACCGGTTAAAAAAAGGAGGCAGAGATGTTAATTGACAGTAACGCATATTTGGGTCACTGGCCATTCAGGAAGCTGGAGTATAATACGCCTGAGGCACTCCTGGGCAGGATGAAGGAGTTTGGAACGGATATGTCCGTGATCAGTAACCTCAACGGCATTTTTTATAAAAACACCCAGCACGCCAATGACGAGCTATCGGAGTGGATCAACAGCAAAAGGAGCTATAAAGACAGGTTTATACCCTTTGCTGTAATAAACCCCATTTACGGGGGATGGCGGGATGATTTTGATATCTGTATCAGCCGCTATGGATGCAAAGGTGTCCGGTTGTATCCTCAATATCACCGCTATGATATTACCAACCCCTTTTGTGTAGAGCTGGTAAAGATGTGCCGCGACAAAGGGCTTCCTGTGGTGTTTGCATTAAGGATGGTAGACAGCCGTACCAGCTCCTGGCTCGACATTGAGAAAGAATGGTCGTTACAGGATATAATGCCGGTAGTAAGGGAGGTACCGGATGCAAAGTATATGATCGTGAATGTAGCCAATAGCTCAGTGCTCAACGAGCAGGACAGCACCCTTTTCAAAAAGGCAGATGCATTGATAGACAGCTCAGGAAGAAATATGGTAGACTGGGCAGATCTGTTTAAACGGTTCGGTACAGATAAGTTTTGCTTTGGCACGCAGTCTCCTATACTGGATTATTTTACCGGACTGTTGCGCATTGAATCGCTGAGGGGAAATGAAGCCGATGAAAAAACAAAGGAGCTTTTAAGATCAGGAAATATCAGGAGGATG
>JACFNM010000476.1 GCA_019454915.1 Chitinophagaceae bacterium | reverse complement strand
TCTCATGAACCTCTTTTAAACAGCCACTAAGCGCAGGCAACCAGTCCGTATGATCCTGTTCACTGTAATGGGGCTTGGGATGATGAGTCAAATATTCCCGGGATGCTTCAGCCAGTATATTTCCTCCCACAGATGTTACCGTTATTTTACATCCGCCAGTGCCAAAATCAATACCAAGTAAACAATTCATATTAAAATATGCTTAGGTGTCTTTTATAATTAACGTTCCTATAGCTTGAATAATATCAGGAAATTAGATACCTTATCTTATTATCATTTCGATCTGCAGATAAGTATAATTAATATTATTTGCCACTTATGAACTCATCATAGTATTTTTTCATCACATAGAATGCCTTCTTCCTTTGTCCATTCCATGATATTAACCCAGCCCTGCTGAATCCGTCTTCTATACCCGACATCAACCTCAAAGGAGACCGGTGTTCAGCTAAACTCCAGGGACATGTACCAGATAATCCGGGGATTCGTTTGATCATCTCAATTGTTTTCTCATAATAGTATGCCTGGCATTCTTCCGTATATTTTTCCTTTTTGTCGCCATGGTTCCCAAATGGGGCCGAAGCGCCAAACTCAGTCATGAGCACCGGCTTTTGATAATCAAACTGCCATTTCATCTTATCAAGCGAGTCTGGTGTACCACCGAACCATCCGTAATACTGGTTAACTCCTATAACATCAAGTGCGTTAATTAATTTGTCTTCGATAGACCATGTGCCTGGCTTTATCTGTGCGGTTCCATTTAGTGCTGCGCTGACCAGTCTTGAAGCATCAAATTCTCTGGCTTTATTTGCGAGCCTACTTATAAACTTTGTTCTGGCTTCACTACGTGGGGTCTCATTGGCTACAGACCAGATAATAATATTTGCCCTGTTCTTATCCCTGTCAATAATTTCTCTCAGTTGGTTTTCTGCATTCACATAAGTATCATTGTTACTAAAATCAATTCTCCAGTATACCGGAATCTCTTCCCAAACCATAATACCCATCTTTTCCGCTACCTTAATCATAGCTTCACTGTGGGGGTAATGCGCCAGCCGTAAAAAGTTGCAACCCAATTCTTTTGCCCATCCCAACAATACCCCGGCATCTTCTTTGGACCAGGCGCTTCTGCCATAAACCTGGGCATGAATATTGGCGCCACGCAGAAAGACCTCCTCCCCGTTCAATAATACCTTCGTACCCTGAGTTTCAATCGTACGAAAACCTATTTCTTCTGATACATTATCGGTCTCTGAAATGATATTTACAGCATATAGTTTGGGATTTGACGGAGACCAGTATTCCGGTTTAGCTTTTATTTCAAACTGTGCCCTGCCGCCGGCATCTGTAGTGACGGTGTGTTTAACTTTTAGCTCAGGGATCTCGATGGTTAATTTCTTATTGGAATTATCTCCATCGAGTTGGATCCGGCCCGTAATGTTTGTTCTACTCCTGTTTAACTGGAAAGCATAATCCCGAATAAAGGTCCCGGGCGTTTCAATAAGGGTAACAGGACGGGTGATCCCGCCAAAGTTCCACCAGTCGAATACGGATTCAGGAACCCCTTCCGGATGCCGTTTGTTGTCGGCCTGAACAACCAGGGAATTTTCTCCTTCACGAAGCTTTTGTGTGATCTCAAAATTAAAAGGGGTATATCCTCCCACGTGTTTTCCCAATTCTTCTCCATTAAGATATACGGTTGATTCATAGTTAACCGCCCCAAAGTGAAGGAAGACCCTGTTGCCTTCTCGGGGCTGGTACTCAAATTTTTTACGATACCATATGGTTCCTTCATAGTAAAGTAATTCCGGGCGTTGGGTGCTCCAGTCACCGGGTACGGTTAATGTTTCTGCCGCATTAAAATTGTAGCTGGCATAGACTGCTTTGTTGGTAAGTTCTTTGTCCAGATAATATTTGATACGTACACCATTTTGCATAGGATCAGTTAAGTAGCTCCATTTCCCGTTAAGGGAAGTCGTATGACGTCCTTCCACATTTGTTATTAATGCATATGGCTGTGCAAACGAGGTATTTATAAAACAAAAACATAGCGCCAGGAGAATGAGTGAACAATTACTTCTTAATAATTTACCTTTCATGATGCAATCATTTATTTTGAATAGAAACATGTCTTAAATACGAGATCAAAGTGGATAAGAACATAGCACGTACCCGCATCCTATCGGATTAATATGATCCCATATCGAGACCGACGCACGAGACCATGTTGTCCTGTAATTTGTTTATTCTTAGTATTCCGGGTTTTGTGTAAGCTGAGGAGCTTTCGCCATTTCAACCCTTGGAACGGGAAGCCAGTACATTCTTTTAGAAACACTTCTGTCTTGTATATTGATCAATTTCCATGACGTACTCACATTTCCATTATCCAAATTTGTTGTTTCGACATTCTCCATCCCCTTTGCATTTGTTAATGCGTCTTCTAATATCTTCCACCTCCTGATATCATAGTTTCGAAGATCTTCAAACGCTAACTCGATCATCCGTTCGTGACGCAGAGCAGCAGTTATGTCGCCTTCAAAATCAGGTAATCCTGCCCGGTTTCTCACCATATTAATATAGATAGCCGCTGTACTCTCATCGTTCAGCTCAATGCAGGCTTCCGCAAAGTTCAATAATACTTCCGGGTACCTCATATAGATCCAGATATTGGTATTGTATTCATTTTTACCAATGACTTCCTCATCCATCCACTTTTTTACCAGATAGCCGGATTCTCCGGCATTCCAGTCT
>JACFNM010000008.1 GCA_019454915.1 Chitinophagaceae bacterium | reverse complement strand
GTAAAAATTCTTTTGGATTCCGCCTTTTAGTATCCGCGCCCGTATTGACCCTGGCCATCTCTCTGGGATATTTTTTGGAAAATAAAATGGCGGATATTGGTAACAACCTGGTGATGAATGAATTGGGGAAAAATGGGGTCTTTTCATTTTTTGCCGCTTACCGGTCTATTGAGCTGGATTATGATATTTTTTATAAGAAACTGCCTGAAGATGAAGCTTATAGTCTGCTGAGGAAAAATCTGCTACAGGCAAATCAAACTTATTTATCCTCCCAACCGGATGATATCTCCAGGAAAACAAGTGGTGCAGCCGAATATCGCCCCAACATCATATTGGTGGCTATTGAAAGTTTTAGCGGAGATTTTTTGGCGAGCTTTGGAAACCGTGAAAATCTGACGCCTTATTATGACAGCCTGGCCGGAGAAAGCATTTTCTTTACCAATTTGTATGCTACCGGCACCAGAACGGTAAGAGGGATGGAGGCGCTTACCCTTTGTGTGCCGCCCACGCCGGGTAACAGTATAGTAAGGAGGCAGAATAATGAGAATTTGTTTTCCATCGCTACCGTACTCAGGGAGAAGAATTATCATCCATATTTCATTTATGGGGGAGACGGGTATTTTGATAACATGAATAATTTTTTCGGCGGTCAGGGATTTGATATCGTAGACAGAAACCGGGGAAATCCCCTGTCAGACAATATTAAAACCGAGCGATTGGCCATTCCCGATGAAGAGGTCAGTTTTGAAAACGCATGGGGAATATGTGATGAGGACTTGTATAACCAGGCGATCAAGTACGCTGACAAGAGCAGTCGGTCAAATCAACTGTTTTTCCAGTTTGTGATGACCACGTCCAACCATAAGCCCTATACCTTCCCCGAAGGAAAGATTAACAGACCTCAGGGAGAAAGAAATAGTGCAGTAAGCTATACGGATTATGCACTGGCAAGATTTATAGCTGCCGCAAAGGAGAAGCCCTGGTTTAAAAATACGGTATTTGTAATAGTAGCGGATCACTGCGCCAGCAGCGCGGGAAAATGGGAAATTAATATAGATAAGCATCATATCCCCGGTATTATTTATAACTTACCCCAGCCCGCTCAAAAAATAGACAGGCTTACTTCACAGATTGATCTCATGCCCACGCTTTTTGGTTATTTGGGCTGGACTTATCAGACTTCATTGTACGGAAAAGACATCAATCAAATGTTGCCTGGAGAAGAACGGGCCTTTATAGGCAATTACAGGACCCTGGGTTTATTGAACGATTCGGTTTTTACACAGATAGATGACAGAAAGCGGGTGATACAATTTTCGGTTAATCCACAGGACAAGTCCTTGTCCGAGATGAATACGCAGAATGATTCCCTGGTAGCAGAAACCATCTCCTATTATCAAACAGCCAGTGAAAGATTTAAGAATGGAAAGATGAAGGCAGATTAGAAATTACTACTCCATGGAGAACACTTCTCGGGGAGGCCGAAAGTCTGCTGTCGTATTATCTTTAGGTTTCGAATTATCTATACGAAGGACACTTATAAGAAGTGAGCGTAAAAGCGAGGCCTATCTCAGCCATTACGTAACTGTCGGGTTGATTTCGAAAGCCCCGCTGACGACCTTTTGTTCCAATCGGGATGCCGTCGCCGGTTTCGTACGACCTGTCCTGAAGTTTGTACCACAGCGTTCTACTTCCATCAGGTAGTGAAGCGGCAAAAGCGTCGGGGTAATAATACGTGCTCACGTCATCGAGATAGTCGGTGGTTGTGAAGCGGTATGCAATCTCAAAGGAGAAATTAAGATTAGGACTGATATTGTATTTGATACCCATCCCCAGTGGCATACAGAACGCTACGGCATTGTAAGCCCGGCGCTCAGGATATAAGGAAGAACCCTGACCTTCTGTGCCCAACGGTCTCAGGAAATATTTATGACCTCCTAAGTAAGCGTAAGGATTATAATTGAAAACGCCCGCACCCAAAGTAACATAGGGGGTAAACCCAAATTCAGGTTCTCCGGGAACAAACCGCATGAAATTAAAATCTCCCTGGAGGGTGGCTTCCCAGATATTGCTGTTAAAACTGAGGTTTCTTCTCAACTGAAAATCGTTCTTGCTGTATATGTCCGAGTAGCCCAGTTGTGCATAATGCAGTCCGAGTCTAAGCGCTATGTATTCTCCGAACTGCTTTCTGAAGAAAACTCCCAGAGCAGGCTTTGGCCGGTTTACGGAAATATTCGTATTCAGATCGCCAAAATAATGCGCAGCACCCAGCGTCACCCCCAATTCGCCTTCCTGAACGATAGCATTTGTCTGTGCGGAAGCCGCCAGTTCACTGACTATGAACCAAATAGATATGAGTACCTTTTTCATTAAAAGCAGGTTATTATTTCACCGTGTTGAATAACCAACAACTTTATCGCAAGTTATAAACTAACGAAATAAAGTCGGGAAACATATGCAAATTACAAGTTTAGTACGAATGCAGGTAATGAACGGACGATTTTAATGAAATATTAAAAGCCGAATGAATAATATATTTTATATTCGATTCTGTATAACATAATCAGATCTTCCGGTTGGAACCCGTCTTAACGCAGGTCATTTTTAACTATAACCAGTTTCTGAAAAAGAGTTTTATTTCATAAAAATACCGAGGAGTCGGTATTAAATTTTTTGGGATATTTTTCTATGCCACCGATTAAAACAAATCGAAACAGTACCAAGAAGGAGGTCATTATAGACAAAGCGGCTCAATTATTCATGGAAAAAGGCTTTTCAGCAACTTCTATGAGAGATTTAGCCGAAAAGGTAGGAGTGGAAGCGGCAAGCCTTTAT
The DNA here is from genome assembly GCA_019454915.1 of Chitinophagaceae bacterium. GTDB lineage: Bacteria > Bacteroidota > Bacteroidia > Chitinophagales > Chitinophagaceae > Agriterribacter. The sequence continues at coordinate 23,868 of JACFNM010000008.1, read as the reverse complement.
AATCATATCCAGTCAAAAGCAGAGATACTTCAAATCATCTGTTTCCGGGTAGCCAACTTTCTTCTGGAACACCTTGAGAAAGTGGAGAATAATAAACAGGGTGCCATAGAAAAGATTAAAACGATTTTACGGTTCCACCTATGGCACATGATCAACAATTATGAGGAAGTTCAGGTTGCCGACCGGGAGTGGAGGCATCTTCCCGAACCCTATCTGTCCAACTTCAAAGTACAGCGAAAAAACTATCGCCAACGCCTTGCTGCCATTATTGAAAAGGGTGTCAGGTGCAAGGAAGTTAAACCGATAGACCCGTCAACGGCTGTACTCATTATGCTCCATGCAGTTAGCGGAGTGGAATCCTGGCACCGCTCCAGTCAAAAAATTTCGGCGGATCAGTTAGAAAAAGACATTGTTTTAATTTTGGTAGAAGGACTAAAGAATTGAACTTATCGCTTTCGAATTTCGCCGGAGTTAATTTTTCGTAAGAATTCGGTGTAAATGATTAGCCCGGTGTTACTCATTGATAAATACTGAATAAAAAACGGAGCGGTTTTAAGATGAATTTGTAACTTCAACCGAAGTTTTTTGCTGCCTTCCCTCGCCGGAGTTTCTATCTGTCAATGAAAATGCCACCTCTGACCAAGCACTCTACTATGTAGATACCACTCAATTTTTTCCTAAAATAACAGAAATGGCTATCAGATATTCAGTTAAAATGCTCCCAAATGAAGTGTGGAAAGATCTTCCGGAACATGAATCCCGGGGCGTTATCCGATTTAAATATGCTATATCGAATCACGGCAGGCTTGTCCGGTACAGTAAGCGAATCGCCGATGGATATGTGCTGCGATTAAGCCGGCAGGCGAACTATCCTATATGGCGGAAGAAATTAAACGGAGCGTATTATTCCGCTTTAGTGCACCGTCTGGTGGCCCAACATTTTTTGCCTAAGCCCAGAAAAAATCAGAAGTTTATTATTCATCTTGATCATGATTATGAAAATAATAAATTCACTAACCTGAGGTGGGCTACCCAGGAAGAAGTAACGGAGCATAATAAAAAGAACCCCAGGGTAAAGGCATCTCTTAAAAACAGGAAGGAGAATCCAACCAAGAAGGGCCCGAAGTTAGACATCAATAAGGTGAAAAAGATAAAGAAGATGTTGAAAGAAAAGAAAACATTACGGGAGATAGCGCAAAAATACAACGTGTCCGATATGCAGATTCACCGGATAAAAACCAAAGAAAACTGGGCGCACGTTAAGATTTAATGAACTAAAAACTGTGAAAGCGAAAGATCTCTCTACTCCTCTGTTCCGCGGATACCTTTACGGGTTTCTTTCAGTTGGCCCTTCTTCTTCTTTGCTTCGAGTCTTTTTTGCCTGGAGGCCTCCGTGGGTTTTCCGGCTATTCGTTTCTTGGGTATGATAAGTGATTGCGAAACCAGCCGATTCATTTTTTTAATGACCAACTCCTTATTTTCAAGCTGGCTTCTGGCTGTTTGTGATTTGACCATTAGTAATCCGTCCTGGTTAATATAACGTGAAAGTTTTCGATTGATAAGCTCCTTTTGTGCCGCATTTAACAGGTTAGAGCTTTCAACCTCAAAATAGCCTTCCACCATGGTCTCCACCTTGTTCACGTTTTGCCCGCCTTTACCACCGCTGCGGGCCGTCTTAAATTTGATTTCCTTTTGCAGGTCTATTTGTGTCATCAAGGAAATTAGTTTTTTTCACCAATGATTTTCCGCTAAAATTGCCTTTGGAAAAATAATGAATTATGCGCGTAGTTGTACAAAGAGTTTCACAGGCTTCGGTCACCGTGGGAGGCACGGTAACAGGCGCTATCCGGCAGGGCTTGCTGATTTTTTTGGGTATTGAGGAAAGCGATGGGGAGGGCGATTTGATTTGGTTAAGTTCGAAGATCGTAAATATGCGGATATTTGATGATACGGACGGCGTGATGAATATCAGTTTACAGGAGGCTGGAGGCGATATCCTGCTGATCAGCCAGTTCACCCTGCACGCCTCCACCAAAAAAGGCAATCGGCCTTCTTATATTCGGGCGGCTAAAGCCGACAAAGCGATGCCATTATACGAGAAAATGATTGAGCAACTTCAGTCAGACCTCGGTAAAAAAATTGCAACGGGCATTTTCGGCGCGGATATGAAAGTGGCGCTTACTAACGACGGCCCGGTTACGATTATTGTGGATTCCAAACACAAAGAATAGTCAGGTTGTGTATTTTGATTATAGCTTTGCAACGCGGAAACACCATCAGAAGAAAGGATACCGGATGGTATTTTTGAAATAACACATGTTTGAAATGAGTCCACAAACGGCAGAAGATATTCAACGATTAAACGAAAAGATTCAGGAGGCAGCATCTTTTGTAGATAGCCTCGAAAAAGAAATTGCCACAATAATAGTAGGGCAGCAATACATGATTAGCCGTCTGCTGATTGGTTTGTTGAGTAACGGGCATGTATTGTTGGAAGGGGTACCCGGCCTGGCAAAAACGCTGTCTATTAAATCATTGGCCCAGTCGGTAAACGTTAAATTCAGTCGTATACAGTTTACGCCCGACTTATTACCGGCGGATGTTATCGGCACGATGATCTATAATCAGGACCGGCACGAATTTATTGTGCGAAAGGGTCCGGTTTTTGCCAACTTTGTTTTGGCTGATGAGATTAATCGTGCCCCGGCAAAAGTTCAAAGCGCTTTATTAGAAGCCATGCAGGAAAGGCAGGTTACCATAGGTGAAACGACCTATAAACTCGAGGAGCCGTTTCTGGTATTGGCTACGCAGAATCCGATTGATCAGGAAGGAACCTATCCTCTTCCCGAAGCGCAGGTAGACCGGTTTATGATGAAGGTGGTGATAGGCTATCCGTCCAGGGATGAGGAATTGCTTATCATAAGACAAAACTTAAATCCGACTGCGTATACCACTATCCGTCAGATAACGGGCAAACAGGAGATTATGCGGGCTAAGGAGCTGGTCAGGGAAGTTTATATGGACGAGAAGATAGAGAGCTATATTTTGGATATTGTGTTCGCTTCACGCAACCCGGAGGAGTTCCGACTTAGTAAATTGACCCCGTTGATCGCATACGGAGGATCTCCACGCGCTTCCATTAATCTGGCGCTTGCTTCCAAAGCCTATGCTTTTATTAATAAGCGGGCTTATGTGATACCGGAAGATGTGCGGAGTATTGTGAAGGACGTGATGCGCCATAGGATAGGATTAACCTATGAAGCGGAGGCGGAAAGTATTGACGCGGATGCCGTTATAGAAGAGATAGTGAGGGCGATAGCTGTGCCTTAATGATGGGGCATCGGTAAAGGCCGGCATATACGCGGGCTTATGTTTCAGCCGATCGGGTAACGGGGGGAATCATTCAGCATAAAAAACAACTTTGAAAAAACATAGAAAGTATACGGTGCAGGGGGCGGATAGCTCGTCAGAGGTAGCGGCCATATTGAAGAAGGTAAAAGAGCTGGAAATAAAAAGTAAGGAGCTTACCACCAATCTCTTTTCCGGAGAGTATCGTACGGCATTTAAAGGACGGGGTATGGTTTTTAAAGAAGTGAGAGAATATGCAGCCGGCGACGATATCCGATTCATAGACTGGAATGTTTCTGCCCGGATGGGCGCTCCTTATAGTAAACTGTTTGAAGAAGAGAGAGACCTCACCATGATATTGCTGGTGGACGTAAGTGCCAGTTCTTTGTTTGGAACTTCTAGCCAAAGAAAGAGAGACCTGATAACAGAGGTAGGTGCATTGCTGACTTTTTCTGCTATCAATAATCACGATAAGGTGGGCGTCATTTTTTTCAGCGATGTGGTAGAGCTTTTTATTCCGCCTAAGAAAGGTAAACAGCATGCTTTATACATTGTCAGGGAGCTACTGACCATGCGACCCGTGGGCAGAGGCACCGACCTGAATGAAGCCGTACGATTTTTTAATGCCGCCGTTCACCAAAAAAGCATAGCCTTCATCCTTAGTGATTTTATGGTGGAACGCTATGATGATCCCCTGAGGGTGGCAGGTAACCGTCACGATGTAATTGGGATTAAAGTGTATGATAAAATGGACATGGATTTACCCGATGTTGGTATGATCCAGGTTAAGGATGCGGAGACCGGACAGACCCAGTGGATTGATACCAACGATAAAATGGTTCAGTATAATTACCATCAGCAATTTGTCCGGAATGAAGAAACGTGCCGGTTGACATTTCTGAAATCCGGTGCTGACCTGCTCTACCTCAGAACAGATGAAGATTATGTGAAGGTGTTACAGGCGTTTTTTGGACGAAGAAACAGAACAATCAAATGAACTCATTCACCTGGAAATGATTATGGAGAAGTGTCCATGTATAATTGAAGAGCAAGATTGCATCGGGTCCTCCCCTTCCGGCGCAGGTACACGGGTGCAGCACTTTTTAATTCACCTGGTTTCGTGGTGGATTTTTTCGTTTGGATTGATGAACGTAGCTGTTGCCCAGGAAGAAATGCCCGCCGCTCACACTTATCTGAACCGAAACCAGGTATTGTTAGGAGAAGAAGTTAAAATGAGCCTGGAGGTGAAAACTGCGGTGGGGTTGCCGGTATCGAAGTGGCCGGAACTGCCGGATAGTATTCATCAATTAGAGATACTATCGAAGTCGTCGATTGATACAACCATAGACGGAGACAAAGTTACGTATCGCCAAATCTATACTATAACCGGATTTAACCCAGGCACATGGATAATACCGCCCCTGGCAGTGGTTGTTAATAATAAGAGGCTGCATTCCGATTCTCTCTCGCTGACTATTGTGCCTGTACCCTTAACAGATAGTAGCTACCATGATGTCCGGGAATTAATTGAAGTAAGCGATACCGGAATGCCCTGGTGGTACTGGGTTGCAGGCATCATGACCATCCTGGCACTGATGGTATTGATTGGTTTACGGATAAAATCACGTGCAAATAAGCGCGTGCCTGTCAAACCCGCGTCAACAGCCTCTCCTTTCCAGGAGGCAATGAAAGCGCTGGAATATCTGGAGAAAGCGAGACTTGCCAACAATGAAGAAAAAAAAGAGTATTATAGTCAACTCACGCGGATATTTAAAGAATTTATGGAGAAGACCTATAAAAAGAAGATGATGCAGAAAACGACGCCGGAAATCTTAGTGGAGATAAAAAGTCTGTTAGATAAGGATCTGTTCCATGAGGTGAGCGAAATATTAAGAGAAGCAGACACCGTTAAATTCGCCAGATACCAGCCTAATCAGGATAGATTACCTGCCTCGCTAAATGTTATACGAAAATCCGTTCAAAGTATGAACCGGCAAAAAAAGTAGCATTGCTAAAAGCTTATTTTGAACATATTGAATTTGCGAACCGGGAGCTCCTGTTTTTATTGTTGCTCCTGCCGGTTATCATAGGCTGGTATATTGGAAACGGAAGTTTGAATCGGGCTACGATGCTGGTTTCTTCGTTGAAGAGTTTTCGGAATATCCATTCCGTTAAAAATTATCTGCGGCATCTCCCCTTCCTTCTTCGATTATTGGTCATTACCTGTATCATCCTTGCTTTAGCCAGGCCGCAGACACACTATGACCAAACAACCGTGGAAGGCGAGGGTATAGACATCGTATTATGTCTGGATGTGAGTGGCAGTATGCTGGCGCAGGATTTTCAGCCGAACAGGTTGGAGGCCGCTAAACAGGTGGCTATTGATTTTGTACGGAATCGTCCCGTTGACAGATTTGGGCTGGTTATATTTTCAGGAGAAAGTTTTACACAGTGCCCCGTTACGGGGGACCATGCCGCGGTGATATCACAGATTACCGAAGCAGATGGTAGTTTTCTTCAGGACGGAACGGCAATAGGCTCCGGACTGGCAACGGCTGTAGATCGATTAAGAAGGGGATCCGCGAAGAGCAAAGTAGTGATATTATTGACCGATGGCGAAAACAATAGCGGACTGATAGATCCTAAAACCGCGAAAGAAATAGCAAAAGCATACGGAGTAAAGGTTTATACGATTGGTATGGGAACCGAAGGCTACGCCGGTGCGCCGGTTCGGGTACCGGACGGGCAAATTGTTATTCAACAGGAGAAGGTAAATATTGATGAGCCATTGCTGAGAGAGATAGCAGAAGAAACAATCAGTCTCTGCAGGATATCTATAAAGAAATTGACCGGATGGAGAAGTCAAAAACAGAGATTATTACGAACCGCATATTTACGGAGCGGTTTTATCCGCTGACGTTGCTGGCCATTGCACTCATCCTCCTTGAGCTCATATTAAAAATGACGCTACTCCGACAATTCCCCTGAGAAGCTTTCTTTTGCCTTTCTTTTGGCGTAGGTTTGCATAGTATTAATATGGCATCTTTATTTTCGACAGGTAAAATATTTGATTTCGGGTTACTGAAACGGGTATTTTCCTATGCCGCACCATATAAAAAACAATTCATTCTTTCCATCATACTGGCCATTGTGCTGGCAGTAGTGGCTCCGGTGCGCCCGTGGTTGATACAGGTAACGGTTGATAAATATATCCGTAATAATTTGGCTAATCTCGTTATTCTGATAACGGTAATTCAGATAGGGCTGTTATTGGCGGAGACAGCATTGCGTTTCTCATTTTCTTTCTTAACGGCCTGGCTGGGTCAAACGGTGGTGAAGGACCTTCGGATCACCGTGTTTAAAAAAGTAATACACTTAAATCTGTCTCAGTTTGATAAGACGCCTATCGGGACGCTGACCACCCGAACGATTAATGATATAGAAGCCGTAAATGATATTTTCGCCGAAGGGTTGATTTCGATTATTGCAGACCTGCTTTCTATCGTCGCTATTTTAGGAGTGATGTTTTTCACCGATTGGAAACTTACGTTAGTCTGCATGACCGTGTTGCCCGTGTTACTTTTGGTTACCTGGTGGTTTAAAGAAAGTGTGAATGTGTCTTTTCAAAGGGTAAGAAATGCCGTGGCCCAACTCAACGCCTTTGTGCAGGAACATATTACGGGGATGTCCGTTGTGCAGGCATTTGCGGCAGAGGACAGGGAGTTTGCGAAGTTCAGGAAGATTAACCGGGAGCATAGAAATGCCAATATCAGAGCCATATTTGCTTATTCTGTATTCTTTCCGTTTGTGGAAATCATTATGGCGGTATCAATGGGATTGATGATTTGGTGGAGCGCCAAAGATGCTCTGCAGGGAGAAGCCACACTCGGCATCATGATCGCCTTTATCCTCTACTTAAATCTATTGTTTCGTCCAATCAGGATGATTGCCGATAAGTTCAACGTACTCCAGATGGGGATGGTAGCGAGTGAAAGGATTTTCAGGCTCCTGGACAATCCTGATTTTATCGTTCGCGATGGTGATTATTCGCCCGCGGGCATCATGGGAAAGGTGGAGTTTAGATCCGTATGGTTTGCCTATAATTTGGGAACTTATGTGTTAAAAGATATCTCGTTTTGTATACAACCTGGTGAGACCCTCGCCATCGTTGGGCATACCGGTAGCGGAAAAACTTCTATCATCAGCCTCATCAACCGGTTGTACCAGATACAAAAAGGGGAAATATGCATTGATGATGTAAACATAGATCAATTCAGGCTGGACGCATTGCGCACTAAAATCGGCGTGGTTTTGCAGGATGTTTTTCTTTTTTCCGGATCGATCCACGATAATGTCACCCTCAGAAATGAGAAGATTAGCAGGGAAGAAGTGATACAGGCAGCCAGGCTGATTGGGATGCATGAATTTATTTTGCAACTACCCGGTGGTTATGATTATAACGTGATGGAAAGAGGGAGTACGTTGTCGCTCGGTCAACGCCAGTTGTTATCGTTTATCCGGACTTTATTGTATAATCCCTCTATACTTATTTTAGACGAAGCGACTTCCTCCGTAGATACGGAGAGTGAACAATTGATTCAGCATGCCATTGATACCTTAATCAAAGGACGTACTTCTATTGTGATTGCGCATCGTTTATCCACTATCCGGAAAGCGGATAAGATTATTGTGCTGGATAAGGGTGAGATAAAGGAAATGGGGACGCACGCGGAATTGCTGGAATTGGATGGGTTTTATGCAAAATTGTATGAAATGCAATTTGCTAAGCGGGTAGTCAGGTAGCGAAAGCGGGTATACTTTCATCACCATTTCAAGTTGTTTCTCCGCAGGCTTGAAATTGTTTTGATTCTTGTCAAGAAAAAAGCATCTGATTTACAGATGCTTTCGGGATTGAAACTAAAGGGTACAAGTCAAAATATTTCGGACAAGCTATTCGCTTTGCTTGAGGTTGAAATGAGCTGAAAGGGTTTGAGCTGAAGATTCATGAATTTCTGAAAGGTCCTTATAGGCGATATTGTGGTCCATGGCTTCGTTAGCATAACTCACTTCGTCCAGCACATCACCGATAAACCAGAAATTAAGCGTTACTTTCTTTCCGCTGTGAACATCCCTTCCTTTCATCGAGAAGCTTTCTTTATTGCTGAGGGACTCCAAGTTCAGGTCGTTAATAAATACGCAGGTACTGGCATTGTTTTCATCTACAAAGGTGATGATGTTTCCTTCTATACTGATATTGGCCGTATGATTAATCTCACGTTCAACAAAATAAATCTTATTGGTGGAGTCATATTTCACTTCCTGGTGCTGACCGGATGTGAAATTATATTGATAAGCCTGACCATTTATTGTACCGGCTGAAATTACCAGTATTAAAAGAGTGATTAGAGTTTTCATAACAGGTGCGTTTGCTATTATAAACGGCAAACGGGTGCAGACCTGATAAAATGAAGGTCGTTTTCGCTAATGAACGGACTTAGCTGGATAAGTGGCGTTTATCGTAATTCTCACGCCGTTTGTCGTAAAGCGACTGGTAACCAGTGGAATAGAACACGACAAAAAGAACCGCTATGGTCATGTTAATTATGCCCATAGCGGTATAGTATATAGATAATTAGAGCGGTTCTATACGCTTAATTGTTGGAACTGCTCGTTTTGACGTTGTCCTTTTCTGACATGCCTTCTTCAATCTCTTTTTTCACGTTGGTTTTGGCATCGTTAAATTCACGAATTCCCCGACCCAGTCCGCGCATGAATTCCGGTATTTTACGTCCTCCAAAAAGAATCAGAATTGCGAGTATAATCAAAATCCACTCAGTACCACCCGGCATAGATATCAAGAGGGAGTTGTAGTTCATTAAAAGCATCGTAGTAATTTTTAAAGTTGAGTATACAAAGTTACTATATTAATTGATTGCTGAGCAAATTATAATAATCTCTTTAGACGCAGTCCGTCCTTTCATTACGAACGGGAACCCTTGGGTTCCCGTTCGTAATGAAATATGTTAATTACCAACTATAAGCTTACTCTCTTTTCCTTAATTCTGGCGCTCTTACCGCTCCGGCTCCGCAGGAAGTACAATTTTGCTCTCCGAACTTTACCCACCTTGTTCAGGATGATAGCGTCAATATTGGGAGAGAACACCGGAAAAGTCCTCTCTACGCCAATCCCGTCTGAAATTTTACGAACGGTAAAAGTTGCGGTGTGCCCCGATCCCTGACGTTTGATAACATCTCCTTTAAAGCCCTGTATACGGGTTTTATTACCTTCCACCACTTTATAGTTCACCGTGACGTTATCACCGGCTTTGAACTTGGGGAAGGACTTCGGTGCGGTCAGTTGTTCATGAATATATTGTACTGCTGTGCTCATGACTACAAATTTTAAGGGACGCAAAGGTATTGACTGATACCTAAAAAACCAAATCAAATTATGAAGCGATGCAATTTCACGCAGACGGGCGCTATCGCGCTACGTTGACGGCTCTTTTCTCCCGGATTACGGTTACTTTGATTTGTCCGGGGTAAATCATTTCTGCCTGTATTTTCTGGGCAATTTCAAAACTGAGTTTTTCACTTTCTGCATCAGATAATTTGTCAGCTTCCGCAATGACCCTCAATTCCCTGCCAGCTTGTATGGCATAGGCTTTTTCCACCCCGGAATAAGTCAGAGCGAGATTTTCGAGGTCACGAATCCGTTGAAGATACTGTTGCATAATCTCCCTGCGGGCTCCCGGACGCGCCCCGCTGATGGCATCGCAGGCCTGTACGACCGGAGATATGACGTACTTCATTTCAATTTCATCGTGATGTGCGCCGATGGCGTTCACTACCGCCGGATTTTCTCCGTATTTTTCGGCCAGTTTGGCTCCCAGTAAAGCATGGCTTAATTCGGTTTCTTCATCCGGCACCTTGCCTATATCATGCAGCAGCCCGGCACGTTTGGCGAGTTTGGGATTCAGTCCTAATTCCGAAGCCATGATACTACATAAGTTCGCTACTTCACGACTGTGCATGAGCAGATTTTGCCCGTATGACGAGCGGAAGCGCATTTTGCCTACTATTCTTACCAGTTCTTTATGAAGCCCGTGAATACCCAGCTCAATCACTGTTCTCTCTCCTATTTCCAGTACCTGCTCTTCTAATTGTTTCCTGGTTTTTTCAACAACCTCCTCAATCCGGGCAGGATGGATTCGTCCGTCGGTAACCAACCGCTGCAAGGCCAGCCTCGCGATTTCTCTTCTTAACGGATCAAAACAGGATAAAACAATCGCTTCGGGCGTGTCGTCCACAATCAGGTCTACACCCGTTGCCGCTTCTATAGCCCGGATATTTCTTCCCTCCCGACCGATAATCTGCCCTTTGATTTCATCGGTTTCAAGATTAAATACAGTCACCGTATTTTCGATCGTCTGTTCGGCTGCGGTACGTTGAATGCTCTGAATCACCAACTTACGGGCCTCCTTATTGGCTTTCAGCTTCGCTTCCTCTATGATTTCCTGTTGCAAGGCTAAGGCGCTGGTTTGAGCTTCCTGTTTTAATGTTTCGAGCAACTGAGCTTTTGCTTCTTCTGCGGAGAGTGTGGAAATCTTTTCTAAGCGGCGTATATGCTCTTCCTGATGCTTTTCTAATTCGTTCCGCTTCTGTCCGACCACCTCTATCTGACGATTCAGGTTCTCTTTGATCGCCTCGTTTTCTTTTGCCTGCTTATCCAGATTATCAATCTTCTGATTGAGTGACTGTTCCTTCTGGCGTATTCTGCCTTCAGCATCATTAATCTTCTTATTTTTTTCAAACAGTTCCTTGTCGTGCTCCGCCTTTAACTGAACAAATTTCTCCTTTGCTTCCAGCAACTTTTCTTTCTTCAGGTTTTCAGCGGCAGTATTGGCGTCATTAACAATTTTATTCGCCTGACTCTCAGCATCTTGTATTATTCGTTTCGTATTGGCAGCGAAGATAAACTTACCCGCTACCACACCTGCAATCAGACTTATAATAGCAATTATTATATACAGAATAGTTGGCTCCATGAATGCTTAGTTTAAATAGTTTTATTATATTTTGCCTTCCTATGGTCATACAGTCATAGTAAGTTGTAATGGACGAAGATACGAAACAACATTATTTTCTAATATGGGAATTTCGGGGAACTTTTGGAGGAGCGGAAACACTTTTTTCGATTCCTTTGTTAAAAAGAGAAAACTCGTTAGGGAATAACGCTAACGAACTCAATAGAATAAAGGAGACAGACGTTTTATTTTTTTGAGCGTAAAGATTATATCCTGATGAAAAAATTGTTACTCATTATCGTACTGATCCCGCTTTTTGATTATCTGTCGGCGCAAACGCTCTTTACTTATGGGAAACACCAGGTGGGTAAAGAGGAGTTTTTGAAAGCCTATAATAAAAATAATTTGAGCCGGCAACAGGATAGTCAGTCATTACGCGACTACCTCCAACTTTATATTGCTTTTAAACTAAAGGTGCAGGCCGCCAAAGACCGGCGGTTGGATACCTTACCGGGGCAAAAGGCGGAACTCTTTAATTTCCGGCAACAAATAGAGCCTTCTTTTTTGGCCGACAGTAATATAGTAAGACGCTTGTTATCGGAAGCATTCGAACGCAGTAAACTGGATATCCGGATATTCCATCTGTTTGTTCCTTTTGATCCGTTGGCAACGCAATCTCCCCAGGGAATGAATAGCGCGGACACGCTGGCGGCCTTTGAAAAGGCACAGCAGGCATACCGGGAATTGCGAAACGGAGCCGAATTTTCTTCCATAGCTGGAAGGTATTCAGCAGATCCTTTTGTGAAGGATAATCATGGGGATATTGGTTTCATAACTGTTTTTACGCTGCCCTACGAACTGGAGACCGTGGCGTACGCTCTGCCCGATGGGGGTATTTCTGCGCCCATAAAAAGTAAGGCCGGTTATCATATTTTGAAGCGGGTGGAAGCGAGACCTGCTAAAGGGAAGATGAGCGCTGCACAAATATTACTCGCGTACAGGCAGGGAATAACGGACGGGGAGAAGCAGTCCATCCGGAAGCTGGCCGACTCGCTGTTTCTTGCCATCCGGAACGGGAGCGACTTTAAGTCCCTGGTGGCGCGTTATAGTTCTGAGCGTAATGCGCAGTTGACGGGCGGAGTAATACCTGATTTTGGCGTGGGTGAATATGAACCCGCGTTTGAAAATACCGTATTTTCATTACATAAGGACGGGGAGGTAACGGCGCCATTCGAAACGTCTTTTGGAATCCATATTGTAAAGCGTATTGCACATATTCCCGCGGGAACAGACAGCACTCGGTTTGTTTTGGAGAATAAGGATTTTATCAGCCAGGGGGGCAGATTTGCTTTGGCCCGTGAACGGTTGGCAGAAAATATAATTAATGACGTAGGATTTAAAAAACAATTTCACCAGGACGACCTCTTATGGCAATTGACGGACACTTTCAAAGTGACGGGTCGGGTTCAATCCAATAAGAGAATTTCGGAACGTACCGTATTGTTTTCCTTCAACAAAGAAAACCGAACGGCGGCCGACTGGTTGAGTTTTGTACGCCGGCAGCAGCCGGAACCCGCGGATACACACGACTATCCAGAATTGATGACCCGTTTTGTTGCTGAATCAGCCAGGTCTTATTACAGGGCGCATCTGGAAGATTTCAATGAGTCTTTCCGCAGTCAGTTGACTGAATTTTCCGAAGGGAATTTGTTATTTGAGATTATGCAGGAGGAAGTATGGAATAAAGCCGCAGGAGAAAAAAAGGCTTTGGAATCATACTTTGAAAAGCACAAGAGCAGATATACCTGGGGACCAAGCGTTAGTGCCATTTATTTTACCACAGATAATGAGGATAGCGCCAGGCAAATAATTCAAAATATAGAGAACTATATCGGAAGGTGGAAAGTGCTGGAGGAAAGTAGTGAAGGTAGAATCATGGCGGACTCTGTCAGGTTTGAAATCGAACAGATTCCCGGTAAAAAGGAGAATATCCGTCCGGGGTATATAACCAGTCCCGAAACAAATAGCCTGAACGGCTCGGTTAATTTCATCTATGTGATCGATATCTTTCCTCAATCAGAGCAAAAAACCTTTGAAGAGGCAAGAGGCCAGGTCATTAATGATTATCAGGAGGTGCTGGAGGCAAGGTGGCTCCAGACGCTAAAAAAGAAGTACCCGGTAAGGATAAATGAAAAAGTATTTCAATCGCTCATTAATTTAGAATGACCTGCAACTGATGTTATAAACGTTTTTGATTTTTTACCCGTTCTCCCGCAGGGGCTCTTTCTTTGAATTTTGTAAAATACTGTCCAGAGCATGATGAAATTGCCGAAAATCATTCAGATTATTGTGCTCGCCTTTTTCAATGGTAATAAATTGATCCTTGGCATGCAGGACTTCGGAAAGCCGGAGAGCGTTGCTGTAAGGAATTACCCTGTCGGCTGTACCATGGAAAATAAAGACAGGAGCGTTTACCAGGCTGATATAGGTGTGAGTGGGAAGTTTGTATTTCAATAAAGACCGGACGGGGTAAACCGGTAAATAATGTTGTGCGAGGGAAGTCATGCTGTAATATGGAGTTTCCAATATCAGCGCCTTAGCGCTTTTCTTGCTCGCCAGCCAGGCTGCCACCCCTGTGCCCATAGACTTTCCGTATATGATAATTTGATTCGGCGCGTAATAGGACCTCGCCATGATGTACAATTGCAGAGCGTCTTCGTAGAGCTTTTTCTCCGTTATTGTTCCGGTACTTTTTCCAAAGCCGGGATAATCAATCATCCAGACTTCGTAGCCGTTAGCCGTAAAATTATTCGCGTACTTTGCGTACCACCCTATATTTTTTCTGTTTCCGTGAAAATACAAAACGACACCTTTGGGTAAGCTGTCTTTTGTCATGAATTGTACGATATTTATATTGTTTTCTCCGTTGACGGCGACATTCACTTCTTTATGAGGTTCTTTAAACTCGTATTTTTCACGCATAGCCATCCGTTGCGGATGAAACAACAGATAATCCTGAAAAAAATAAATTACCAGGGCGCCTGCTAAATAAACAACCAGTATAATATTTAGCCAGCGTAACCACTTAGTTTTCTTTTTCATCGTTAATATCAGGTTGCAATATTAATACTTTAAAATATCCCGTATAAAATTGTGGTACTCAACGAAGGAAGGTAAATTATTATGCCCGCCTCCCTGTATTCTTATCAGGGTAATTTTATTGGGGTTGAGTTGCTGTAGTTTCACGCTATGTCGTATGGGGATTAGCCGGTCTTTGGTTCCGTGTATAATATACGTGTGGCAATTGACCCGTTTGATCCATTTATTGGTACGCAGCCTGTATCTGAGTATATACTTAACGGGCAGTATTGGTAATATTCTTTCGGCCACTTTCTGGAAGTTGTAGAAGGGAGAATCGAGGATAAGATAGCGGGGCCGGTTATCGGAGGCGATTTTTGTGGCAAACCCGCTTCCGAGGCTTCTTCCATAAACAAGGATGTGATTTTCCGGATATCTTTCAGATAGCCAGTTATACACATACTGCATATCACTAAGTATTTTCTTTTCGCTGCGTTTGCCCGTACTCTTGCCAAATCCGCGATAGTCCACCAGCACTACGTCATATTGATACCTGTAAAAGTCTTTGGCGTACTTGGCCCAACCTTTAATGCTTCTGGTATTTCCGTGAAAATAGAGGATAAGTCCTAATGGGTCTTTTACAAAAAAGTGGAGGCCATTAATACGCACACCGGGCGCCGGATCAAAAAACAATTCTCTGAAAGGAGCGTCGTATTTGAATTTAAAGTCAGTGGGTAGCTTTTCGGGCTTAAAAATGAAACGCTCCTGAATAAAGTAAAGGAGGATACTCACTACAAGGATTCCGATAATAATATACAGGAGTGTAATAATCAACAGAACGGGTATTTAAAGCATGAAATTACAAAAAGGAATAGCAGTAAATACCATTTCTGTTATTGACCTGATGTTTAGCTGATTTTTGGAGTTTCAGATACCTATAGAACTCCTCTTTTTACAGCCTTTGCTATCAGCGTAGCGGTGTTTGTCGCGTCAAATTTTTCAATCAGGCTTTTTCGGTGAGTATTAACGGTGAGAACACTGATAAAAAGCTTTGCTGCTATCTCGGCATTAGTGAGGCCTTCGGCGATAAGCTGCAACACTTCTTTCTCGCGTCGGGTAATTACCGGCGCTTCGCCAGACGTTTCGCGGAGTGATTGCACTGCTTCAAAACTCAGAAATGTATTGCCCCAGCTGTTTCTCCTGTCCTGAATGACTCTTTCATCCGGTGCATGGCAACTAAAATAACAGAGAGGGTGCCCAGGTTCAGTGCATATCCTTCTCTAGAACTATTTTTCTCACTCAGGTCCATTGCCCGCGTTATATATTTATGTGCTTCGCTCAGATTGTTTTTCAAGGCAAAGTAATTAGCCATTCCTCTGTTTGCTTTCAATTCATTTTCAGGTAAATCCAACTCACTGCTAAGTGCAAGTGCTTTTTCATTGTAGTACTTCATGCTGTCTGTCTGAAGTGTATGCATGTAAAGGCTGGCTAAATTTAAGAGCAAGGTGTTTTCATGCATCCTGTATTTAGAGTGTTGGGCTAATACCAGCGCTTTCCGGTAGTAAACCAGTGCCGTATCATAATACTTCAGATCCTCATAGTTACTACCCGTATCGGAGAGCGCACTTATCAGCGACAATTGAAAACTGCCTAAAAGGGCGCCACAGTTTATGGTGATAAATGTGGGTGGAACTTACCCAAAGTAGCGGATGAGAATATTAAATTTTTAAAGCCTTTTGGAAAACCAATAATGCATGAAGGAACCATTCTTTCACAGAGATATGTAACACGGAGGAATTTATTGTATCTGTAAAACCCAATCCCGCTTACTATGACAGGAAGCTGCCCAAATCGGCTCCCCAGTTTATAACTATATGGTTAAAAGTAAGCGATGATGAAAACCATTCTATCCGGGCCATGAAAAAAGTGATAGATGAAAATATCCACAAATTTGTTGAAATGGTGAATTGAAAAATGTTTGCACCCGGGTTTTAAAAAGAAGGTGGGTTAATAAAGTGTAAAACGAAATCAGCTTGAAAACATAGTCATCCGGGAGCCTATTGCTGTTACCAGCGCATAGACGCTCAATAGCGTTAAACAAAAGGTAGGGCACACAATAAACCAATGTACAACTAAGAATCCGCCCTGGTTAAGATAGTAAGGCTATTGGAAGGTACCCATAGCTTAATCGCTGTGTATTCTTGTTAAATTCAGGTGAGTCAGCGGCGCAACGATGAGCGGAAATTTTTCTACGGTAACGTTGCTGGCATCCAGGCCAAATCCCCGTTCTTCCGAAAGACTTGCTTCCTTTATCCAAAAATAGCCTTTCATAATCAGTTTTTCCCAGATGGGGAGTTCGTTGTCGTTACTTAGGAATTTTTCCATCACAATAAACTGAAAGTCGCCCACTACGTTATTGCGTTGCAGACTTTCGTAGCGGCTGGTTATGTTCACTTCATTGTTGGCTACCATGTCCTCCACCACTTTTCTGAACATCAGGTTTATACGGGGTTCAACGCGAAATCCCAAACGAAATTCAATCCGTATAATTTCATTGGGAATGATAGTCTGCACTTCGTACTCACAGGTGTAGGGGTTATCAAGGGTGTCTACATGAATGAACCAGTAGATATCTGCTCTTTTCGGTTTTCTGTTTAGGATAGAAAACGTAATCTTATGTTCAATTTCTTTTGGATTGTTGGCGCTCGTGAGATAAACGAGATGGGTAGCGTATTTTGTAACAGAAGTATCGTTGCTCAATTCCTGCAGCATAGGAATATAGTCTTCGAGGCGAACGAATTCCACATAACGGTTCTTAATTTTTCGGCTTCTGAACCATATATACATGATCAGAAACATGAGACCGCCTATTACTACCGTGATATAACCGCCATGTGCAAACTTTTGAAGCAGGGCCAATAAATAGCCGCCTTCAATTGTACCGTAGCAAATCAGGAATAGCCATACCCATACCGGTTTAACCCGAAGGCTAACGAGGTAGTTCGCAAACAGTGTGGTAGTCATGAGCATCGTAATGATGATGGCTAAGCCATAGGCTGCTTCCATTCTTGAGGAAGTCTGAAAATATAACACAACACCCGCACATCCCGCAAACATCATCGTGTTAATCCACGGGATAAAAAGTTGTCCTTTTTCTTCCGTAGGATACCGGATTTTTAACCTGGGCCACAAATTAAGACGCATGGCTTCGCCGATTAATGTGTAGGAACCCGATATCATGGTCTGACTCGCTATAATGGCTGCCGCTGTTGCTATAATAACGCCGGGGATAACAAACCAATCAGGCATTAAATCAAAGAAGGGATTAATAGATGAATGGATGGCCGCGGGCACATCCGAATGGTTCTTTAGCAGACTGGCGCCTTGTCCGAGGTAATTCAGTATGAGGCAGGTCTTAACGAAAATCCAGGAGATACGGATATTTTTTCTTCCGCAATGCCCCAGGTCGCTGTACAATGCCTCTGCACCGGTAATACAAAGGAAAACGGCGCCCAGGATCCACATAGCTCCCGGCTCTGAGCCTAAAAGTCTGATACCATACCAGGGGTTAAAGGCCTTCAAAACAATGAGATTGCCGGCGAAATGCCAAAGCCCCAATATCGCCAGCATACTGAACCAGATACTCATAACCGGTCCAAAGAATTTTCCGATGGAAGCGGTACCAAATTGTTGCAGGAAAAAGAAAATGCCTAAAATAAGGAGAACGATATAGATAATATATTGGCTGAGATCATGAAAAGCAGGCACTTTTTGTAATCCTTCTATTGCAGACGTTATGGTAATCGGCGGCGTAATCATTCCATCCGCCAGCATGGTGGACCCTCCTATCATCGCCGGGATGACCAGCCATTTTTTCCGGCGGCGCACCAGCGCATAAAGCGCAAATATCCCACCCTCCCCTTTGTTATCAGCCCTCAATACTAAGGTCACGTATTTGATGGTGGTTTGGAGCGTGATGGTCCAGATAATACAGGAAAGGCTTCCGATAATTAAATCCTCCGTAATCGCCCGGCCGGTAATAATGGCGTTGAACACATACAAAGGCGAGGTGCCGATATCGCCAAAGATAATTCCCAGTGCAATAATCAGACCGGAGGCTGTTGCTTTGTTAAGTTGTTTACCCACCTAATATAAGGGTTAAGTTCACCTGATTGCCGTAACAAACGTCAAAGGTAAAAGGGAAATTTTAATTGGAGGACGAAAAATACCGGCTGAGTATTTCACCAGGTGATGAAGTGGAAAATTTGGAGGTTCTTATATATTTGGTTAAATTCTGAATAACGCGACTTCAAACCCCAAAAACCATCTAATTTGCATACAGATGCGTATATTTAAGTACAAAACTGGTATCAAATGAAGTGTAACCGTAGATTAATCATATCGGCTTTTGTGATGTTAGCCCTTCCGCTTTGGAGTTTAGCACAGAAGATCTATTATTCAGAACCGGAGCGTGATGATTACCGCCAGGTAAATTTTGAAATTGTGGGAAAGGTTAACAATAATATCGTTATTTACAAAAATTACCGTTCCAAGAATGACTTGTCCATTTTCGATAGCGAAATGAAGCTGAAGAATAAGATCAACCTGGATTATCTGCCCGACAAATTAATCAACGTTGATTTTATTCCTTTTGCAGATCATTTCTACATGGTGTACCAATACCAGAAAAGAAATATTGTGTATTGTAACGTGGTAAAGATTGATGAAGCGGGGCAAAAAGTCATCGGCCCCGTAGAAATTGATACCACCCAGATAAGCGGCTCCAGTGATAATAAGATATACTCCACTATATATAGTGAAGATAAGCGTCAGATTGTGGTTTTTAAAATCAACAAGAGAAACGACCGGAATTATTTCTTTACGACCTTGCTGTATAATGACAACATGGAGTTTATTAAGAAATCGAGGTTTCCGATAACGATGCCTAAAAAAGACGCTGTATTCAGTGATTTTGTTGTGGATAATGAAGGAGATTTTGTCTTTACACGCTGCAGCAGAAACGGAAGCAGAGATAACATTTCACAAATGGATTTGGTGATCAAACCGGCGATGGAAGATACATTTTACGTAAATAATATTCCGTTGAACAATAATTTTCTCGATGAAGTAAAAATAAAGGCGGATAATATTAACCGCACCTACCTCATTAGCTCCCTGTATTATAAGCAGCGGAGGGGTAATGTAGATGGAATTTATATAGCTGTCTGGGATAAGGACGGGAATCATGTAAGAGCTGAAAACTATAATATTTTTAGTGAGGAATTGAAAGAAGAAGCAAAATCAGAAAATACTTCGGCTAAAACGGCGTTTAATGACTATTTTATCCGACAGATTTTACCAAAAAAAGATGGTGGTTTCATGATTGCAGCGGAATTATTTTTCACGTCATCGCGTGGTAACAGCTGGAACCGCTATGATTACCTGTATAGCCCGTACAGTATGTATCCTTATTCACCTTATTACGGTGGTTACTGGAGCCCGTATGGTTTTTATGGTAATCCATGGAATCGGTGGAACTATGGTTCCAACACGAGATATTATAGCGAGAATATCGCGTTGTTTTCTTTTGACCCCAATGCGACGATGGAGTGGAGCAATATTCTTTATAAAAGTCAGTTTGATGATAATAGCTCTGATGCATTATCCTATATGATATTTAATACCGGGAGTGAAATCAGTTTCCTGTATAATCAGTTGGAGAGAAGGGTAAAGCTATTGACGGAACAGAGTGTAACACCCAATGGGAAGGTTAATCGCCCGCCAACCTTGAAAAACCTGGATAAGAATTTTGAATTTTTACCCAAATACGGAAAGCAAATCGGCGCCCGGCAGGTAGTGATTCCCTGTGTGTACAGAAACTATATTTGTTATGCGAAAATTGATTTTTAAAATTACATTCCTTTGATAGGCTATTTTAAGAGCAGCAACCCGGTCAATTTTGTTTTTCTGCTGGTCTATGCGTTTGTGCTGAGATGGCATTCGATTATTTTTCCGCATATACCGGTTCCACAGGCTACCGATGGATTTTTATATGTCAAGTTATTAAGTTTTCTTGAGCCCGTAGGCAATGCTTTACCCCTCATCTATCCCCTGATTGCTATTGTGTTAACCGTACTCCAGGCCGTTATCCTGAATAACCGGATTGTAAATGAAAAGCTATTGACAAAGCAGAATTATCTGCCGGCGCTGACCTACCTGTTTATTACTTCTTTGTTTCCGGAATGGTGGCAATTGTCTTCAGCCCTGATCATTAACAGTTTGATGGTCTGGGTTTGGGGTATGCTCACCAGGCTCTATAATAATCCCCGGCCCAAATCCGTGGTATTTAATGCCGGTATGGTAGTCAGCATTGCCTCCTTTCTTTACTTTCCCGCTCTGGGGTTATTGTTACTTATCTTTTCCGCACTGATAATATTTCGCCCTTTCCAGATAAGTGAATGGTTGGTGGCCATTTTGGGACTGCTGACGCCTTATTATTTTCTATTTGCATTTCTTTTTCTGGGCAACAACTGGAATCCTCTTATTTTTCTTCCGGCTGTTTCCATTAGCGTTCCCGAATTTCCGGCGTTTCAGCAGGACTGGTGGCGGTTGGTTGCCGTCGTATTGCTCATTATTCCTTTCTTTATAAGCGGGTTCCTGATTCAGGGCAACATTTTACGTATGCTGATTCAGGTGCGTAAGAGTTGGAGCCTTATGCTTTTTTATCTGATAATATGTATTTTGATACCGTTTATCAATTTTACCTCCGCATTTGAATATTGGATTTTGTGTGCGTTACCCTTCGCCGCTTTTCACAGCTATACCTTTTTCTACACCTCAAAAAAATGGGTACAGGAGACGCTACATTGGCTTATTGTGGCTTTTATACTTTCGCTGAACTTATGGATGACTCTGTTAGAGACTGAGGGATAAGCAATTTCTGTGAGTATTATATCTTTCTTTCACGCTCTTCAAAGAGTGATCAGATTTGCCCTTAGCTTTTGGGGTCCATACTTTTTGATATAAAAATGCGATAAAAACAACACTATGAATAAAAGAAATCAGCGCCTGGCCGATATTTCCAGAAGGAAATTCATTAAAAACGGTTCATTGGCAACGGCAAGCTTTTTCATCGTTCCGCGGCATGTATTGGGAAGAGGCCATATCGCGCCTAGCGATAAATTGAATATAGCAGGTATTGGCGTGGGAGGAAAAGGCAAAGGAGATCTTGCTTCTTTTGCCAAAAGTCCCAATGTAAATATCGTTGCTTTGGTGGACGTAGACGACCGGCAGTCCGTAGATTCAAGGAAAAGATTCCCGAAGGCCAAATATTACAAAGATTTCAGGGAGATGCTGAGCAAGGAAAAAAATAATATTGATGCCTGTTCCATATCCACTCCCGACCACACTCATGCCGTTGCCACGCTGGCAGCAATGCGTTTAGGGAAGCACGTGTACACGCAAAAACCGCTTACGCATGATATATATGAGGCACGAATTTTGGCTCAGGCGGCAAAAAAATATAAAGTGATTACCCAAATGGGTAATCAGGGAGGTTCGGGTAATGGGGTGAGAAGAATGCAGGAAATTTATAATACCGGGATCATCGGGCATGTGGACAAGGTCCTTGCCTGGACGAACCGCCCGGTTTGGCCCCAGGCGATACCCGACCCCGCAACCTACAAAGTGCCCAAAGAACTGGATTTTGACCTTTGGTTAGGAACCGCGCCCAAGGTTGACTATAAGCCTAACTATCTGCCCTGGAACTGGAGAGGATGGTGGCCTTATGGAACCGGAGCGCTGGGAGATATGGCCTGTCACATACTGGACCCTGTTTTCCGGATTCTCCCTATTGATTTTCCGGACTCGGTGGAATGCAGCGTTGCGGGTACCTGGACTTTTATCCTGAAAGAAAGTGACAACAATCCTGATTGGACACCCTTTTCGACGAATATCCATTTGAATTATCCCAGAAAAGACGGTAAGGGAGATATTAAAGTAAGCTGGTATGACGGAGGCATTATGCCGGAAGTGCCCGATGAACTACAGCCGGGTGAGGCATTCGGCAACTCCGACGGGGGCGTGCTGTTTATCGGCAGCAAAGGAAAACTATTGGCTGATTGTTACGGGGCTAACCCCAGGCTGCTCCCCCTCAAGGATAATCAGTTGTTAAATATTCCGGAGACGATTGCGAGGGTTCCGGATGAAGACCATTACCTGCAGTGGGTGAACGCTTGTATCGCCGGATACGGTAATGCTCAAACCAGTTCACCTTTTGAATACGCGGGGCCTTTTACCGAAAGTATATTAATAGGAAATGTAGCTATCCGCAGTTGGATGTTCAGAGATAATCCGGGAGGTAAGCGAACCGCTGATAAATACAATGGACGTAAAAAACTGCTGTGGGATGCGGCCAATATGCGCATAACGAATTATGATCCCGCCAATCAGTTCGTGAAGAGAGTGTACAGAGAAGGCTGGGACCTCACCTTATAACTACCCGCAACCCTGATTTAAAACGGGTTAAGCCTGATAATAATTTTCAGGTTTAACCTTTTTTTATTGAATGGGTTCACTTTGCTGATTTGTTGCTATAAGCGTAACTTTGCGGTTTGTAAAATCAGTATATGAAATTCGGCGTTGTTGTTTTTCCGGGATCTAATTGCGATAGTGATATGGTTTATGCCCTGAGAGAAGATTTAGGATACGAAGTGATAGAACTCTGGCATAAGGATAAAGACCTTTCAGCTTTCACTACAGAAGACTGTATAGTATTACCCGGTGGGTTCTCTTACGGAGACTACCTGCGTTGTGGGGCCATAGCGCGATTCAGCCCGATGATGCAAAGTGTCATTTCTTTCGCTCAGGAAGGAGGCAGGGTTTTGGGTATTTGCAATGGGTTCCAGATTTTGTGCGAAGCAGGTTTATTGCCGGGTGTTTTACTTCGCAACGAGAATATGCAATTCGTTTGTAAGAATATCTATATTAAAGGGAAAGATAATATCCCGGTTAAAATACCGCTTGCCCATGGTGAAGGGAGGTATTATGCAGATGAAAAAACCCTGGATATGCTGGAAGATAACGGGCAGGTTATCTATAGGTATTGTAATGAATTTGGAGAAATCACGCCTGAGTCGAATCCGAATGGCAGTCTTCGAAATATAGCCGGAATTACCAATGCCTCAGGAAATGTCTTTGGTATGATGCCTCATCCCGAACGTGCCTGCAATACGGCGCTTGGAAATACAGACGGAAGGAAAGTGTTAAGAGATTTGTTATTAGGAGAAGAGGTTCCCGTAAGTTGATTTTTGGGAAAAGTTTAAGTTTATTTTGAGGAAATTTGACGGATTATACCGTTTTAAAATTATAGGATAATATAGATTAACCGCAAAGTTAATACAGTTCTTTGATAAGT
>JACFNM010000475.1 GCA_019454915.1 Chitinophagaceae bacterium | reverse complement strand
TTATTCTATGAACTTTCTAACCCCAAAAATAAGGTTAGCCGAAAGCGGTTTTTTTTCCGGGTTTACGGATTACCACAACCATATTCTGCCCGGAGTGGATGACGGCTTCAGGACCATAGCTGAATCTATGGAGGCGCTTGGCTATTTTGAAGCGTTGGGCGTTCAGCAGATCATTTTCACGCCGCACCGGATGAATGGGGTCAGGACTTCCCGGCAAGAGTTGAATACGGCTTATGAAAATCTGCTTCAGGAATACAAGGGGAAGATTCAGTTGAGCCTGGCAGGAGAATATATGCTGGATGCCGGGTTTGAAGGCAGGATGACTGAGGGGCTTCTTGCGCTGGAGGGAGACAAAGTACTGGTAGAAACTTCTTATTTCTCTCCCCCCAATAATTTTCAGGAGTTGTTGTTCATGGTTTCCGTGGCCGGTTATACGCCCGTAATTGCTCATCCCGAGCGTTATACCTATATGGGAAAACGGGATTATCAGCTGTTGAAAGAAAAAGGATATTTATTACAGCTCAATCTTCTTTCCCTGTCCGGGCATTACGGACCCGGGGTCACCCGCAAGGCCAACTTTCTCCTCGAAAGCGGCTTCTACGATATAGCCGGAACCGATATCCATCAACTGGATTCTTTTAAAGCGCGGATATCAAAGATGAAGATAACAGAAAAACAGTTGACTGCTTTGCGAAGGCTTGTTTGATAAGCCACCAATGCGCCGGGGCACAGAATGAATAAAATGAACAGGGGTTTAGTATGACCTAATTCGTAATTTTATACAGGGTATCTTCTGATTGAACCAGACCCGTACTGAGATGTTTACCTGGATTAAGCGTGAATTTGTACAACAACATTTTGAATCATTTACATTATGAAGCGATTATCGGTTATATTTTGCTTTTTGATTTTCTGTGCTGATATTACCCTGGGTCAGGATGATTATACGCCCTTACGGGATCAGTCCCATCGCCGCATGGTGCGGGATTGGAATGTAGGCATTGCCGGCAGCGGCAATATCTATTTTGGCGAAGGCGATTCCAAAAGACGTTTTTCCGAGAGGTTATCACCTTCTTTTGAGCTAAGCGTAAGCAAATCCGTATCCTCTCTCATGTCTTTCAGGCTACTTTCCTCGATAGGTAAAATTTCCGGGTGGCATGTTGAAGATAAAAGTTCAACCATTCCCGAGTACGGAAAGTTTTCATTATCCACCGTGCAACTCCATGCCTTATTCAATTTGAGCAGAAACTCAACGAGGCCCTATGAATTGGGTAAATATGAATTGCTGCCTTTTATCGGTCCGGGCCTGGCCAAGGGTTGGGATGCCACGAGAAACAACCGGGAGTTGATAGTATCGGTGGGCGTTTTGAATAAATTGTATTTATCTCCGCGCCTCATACTCACCGGAGAGCTTCGGCACATGTTTGTTAATCCCCGGATGAATTATTATGTGCAGAACGGGAAGTACTATGAAGGGATGGGAACGCTTTCGATTGGCTTGAGTTATAGGTTTGGCGGCAGAGGAAGTTCGCATTCAACGGCGGGCACGCAGCAGGGGGCTTCATTCCATACCGCTTCTTCAGTCGAACGGCATCAAAACAACTCCGGCTTAAGTCTGGCATCCGGCGGAAATAAGGTTAAAGATGATCATACCGGTAATAGAAACGGGGTGGAGGTGATTCACAGAGTGGATACGGTTAGGATTCGCGATATAGACAGCGGACTTCCTCCGTTGCTTGTTTTTTTTTCGAAAAATGAATCTGATCTGAATTCTTCTCAAAGAGCCAACATAGAATATTATATGAATAATATTGTCAGCAAAACCCCGAATATGCATGAGAGGGTATTTCGGTTAATTGGTTATTCCGATGCGGCCACAGGGTCTACGGAGTACAATATGGGTCTGAGCCAGCGCAGAGTTGATACGGTTGGAACGCTGTTGAGTGAGAATTATAATATTGCCGTGGATCAAATTATCAAGAATGCAAGGGGTGATTTAGAAAATCCCTACCAGGAGGTGTCAGCCAACCGGGTGGTGGTTATTCAATGCTTTTAACCATCCGCTGCACCCGTTTTTTCTCTACTTTTTTTCTCAGCAGATGTCTCCGAGAGTACCCGGCCTGATATCGTAAGCGACCTCGGGTTCACATTGTCATGCCCGGTTAAGAAAGAATGCTCAACCTTTGGGGTTTTGCGGGGCTGCTGTGCAGAAGGCACAACCCCGAAGGTTTATGTGGTGATTCGTGAGACACGAACCACGGCTGAGGCCACAAAGGCGCGAAGCCGCAAAGAAAAGCCTTCGTGCCTTAGGGTCTTCGTGGCAGGAAATATACCCGCAAAAAATCTTCCTTCGCTCAAACCCTTTTGTTTCGCTTGTTTATAATCCCTAAATTTACCTACTATATCCTGCTAAACTGCTGGTTTCAACTGATGGAGGAGATGCTTTGTCAAATAAAAGAGGGTAACCGGATTATCTTTCGTAAGTATTACGATGAAATGCATGCGAAGTTGTATGGTTATATATTTAAGTATACCCGTTCTGCATGGCTTGCGGAAGAGACCGTACAGATGAGTTTTGTTAAGCTCTGGGAGAATCGTGAACGACTTTCTGACCGTTATACGTTGTCTGCCCAGCTTTTCAGGATCGCCAAGAGCACCCTCATTGATTTATTGCGGAAAAATGCGTTGAGAAAAGTAGAGATACTGGAGGAATATCCCGAAATCTACAAGGACTCTATAGTCAATAGCAAGCATCGGTTTCAGCCCGAAATCCGT
>JACFNM010000474.1 GCA_019454915.1 Chitinophagaceae bacterium | reverse complement strand
ACTCGACACTGAAATAATACCATCATTGGCGCCTAACACCGCTGCCCTCAACCAATTGCTTCTTCCGATGTAATGGTTGTCCAGGTAGTTATCAATCGTTAACATGTTTCTATTCTGTTTAATTAAAATATACGCTACTTATCATCATTTATCAAACGGATATTCGGCACCAGTAACTTAACCTTTTCCCTGATAACGTACTGTAGCAGTTGTAATATCCTTTTTCTTACAAAATGCTGATGAGTGACTAAGGCAATGGTCCTGTCCGGCACCGGTTTCTTAAAAAGGCTGATATACCTGGCTTCTTCCGCCGGGAGATTCTGTACAGACAGGTAAGGTAACAATGTCTTCCCTTTATAAGCTTTCACAAACCGCATGAGGCTGTCAATTGATCCCGCCTTAAAGTGAATATTCAGGGAAGAGTTAATCTTTTTTTTATTCATGCTGCAAATTTCCAATACCTGATCAGTCATACAATGGCCTTCTTCCAGCAACCAGAAATTATCCCACTCCATGTCTTCAATGTCTATTTTTTTTGAGTTCTTCCCGGCCGTATTGTACAATACAAATGATTCCTTATAGATCGGATATTCCCGTATCTCCTCTTCATGCAGCGGAGGTGATAAAATACCGATATCCAACTCCCGGGATTTCAATTGACGGACAATATCCTGCGTTGAGCTTTCTTTTAATACCAATTGTAGTTCGGGATATCGGGTGGAAAAATCATGCAAAAAAAGCGGCAAAAGGTAAGGTGCCACCGTCGGTAGACAGGCAATCCGTACCGTGCCCTTTACTTCGCCTTTCATTTCTTTGACCAGTTCATCCAGACGCCCTATTTCACGTACAATGATGGTAAGCCTTTCTATGATTTCTTCGCCCTCCCTGGTGATGGCCACCGGCTTCTTTTTCCGGTTAAAGATCATCACCCCCAATTCATCTTCAAATCTCGATATCATCGTACTCAGGGTTGACTGAGATATATAACAGTGGTCTGCTGCCGTTTCAAAATGACGATACCGGGCGACCGCCAGCACGTATTCGAACTGCTGGATATTCATCTACGTTATCAATATTACGTTCTATAATATCGTTTTTATAGAACAAATGTAATCAATAAGTTTGTGGACTAAAAAAACAAATATGGAAAATCAGGGAAAAAAGAATCTAACATCGGTTTCCGGCAGGCCGATAGCAGAAAACCAAAACGTAAAAACAGCGGGGAAAAGAGGTCCGATGCTATTAGAAGATTTTTGGTTTCTGGAAAAGCTGGCACATTTTGACCGGGAAGTAATCCCCGAGAGAAGGATGCATGCCAAAGGCTCCGGCGCATTTGGTAAATTTACCGTTACGCACGACATAACACATCTGACCAAAGCCAAAGTTTTCTCTGAAGTTGGAAAGGAAACGGAGGTGTTCGTTCGTTTCTCCACCGTAGCCGGCGAAAGAGGTGCCGCAGATGCAGAAAGAGATATCCGGGGATTTGCGATGAAATTTTATACGGAAGAAGGTAACTGGGATTTAGCGGGAAATAATACGCCTGTTTTCTTTCTCAGAGACCCGTACAGGTTTACCGACCTGAACAAAGCCGTTAAAAGAGACCCGCGCACGAATCTACGCTCTGCCAATCACAACTGGGATTTCTGGACGCTATTGCCTGAAGCACTCCATCAGGTCACCATTACCATGAGTGACCGTGGCATTCCAAAATCATACCGGCATATGAATGGCTATGGCAGCCACACCTTCAGCTTGATCAATAAAGATAATGAGCGGGTATGGGTCAAGTTTCATTTTAAAACTGAACAGGGTATTGAATACCTCACGAACGAAGAAGCGGCAGATCTGATAGGAAAAGACCGGGAAAGCCACCAGCGCGATCTTTACAACGCGATTGAAAACGGACAATTTCCCAGATGGAAAATGAAGATTCAGATAATGACCGAAAAGCAGGCAGAAGCATGCTCCTTCAACCCTTTTGACTTAACCAAAGTGTGGCCGCACGGTGATTATCCTCTGATAGATGTGGGTATTCTGGAGCTGAATCGTAATCCTGACAACTATTTTGCAGATGTAGAACAAGCAGCATTTAATCCCGCTAATGTGGTTCCGGGTATTGGCTTCTCACCAGATAAGATGCTGCAGGGACGTCTCTTTTCTTATGGCGATGCCCAGCGCTATCGCCTCGGTGTTAATCATTATCAAATTCCCGTCAACAAGCCCAAATGTCCGTTTCACAATTTCCACAGAGACGGCGCCATGCGGGTAGATGGAAACGAAGGCTCTACCATTCACTATTTTCCGAATAGCTATGGACAATGGGAAGAAAACAAGTCGCATGCCGAGCCTGCTTTAAAATTAAGCGGCAACGCCGATCATTTCGATTTCCGGGAAGATGATAACGATTATTACACCCAACCCGGAAATCTTTTCAGACTGATGACTCCCGACCAACAGGAACGGCTGTTTAAAAATACAGCTGCAGAAGTTGGTGGCGCAGAAAAATTTATTCAGGAAAGGCATATCGCCAACTGCTACAAAGCAGACCCAGCCTATGGCAAAGGCGTCGCTGAAGCGCTTGGAATCGACTTTTCCACGATCATAATAGACAAATAGCGGATTACCATCCTCACCTCAGGAACAAGCAGTCCGGACAACAGCCTTCTCTCTGAAACCAAAGTCCAGAACCCGGAAACCGGAAACCTGCAGAAGGGTTTCAAGTGATAAGAGAAAAATAGATGGCGGTTTTTACATCGCTGTCTATTTTTTTTCAAATAGGAGA
>JACFNM010000473.1 GCA_019454915.1 Chitinophagaceae bacterium | reverse complement strand
TTGTGGACATTGATCCGTATAATTTATGTATGTCCCCTGAAGCTGTAGAAAAATCCATTACAACACGTACCCGCGCTATTATGCCTGTACACCTGTATGGTCATCCGGCAAATATGGTAGCTATTAACGCTATTGCGGAAAAGCACAACCTGATTGTTATCGAAGATGCAGCGGAAGCACATGGGGCAACTATTAATGGTAAAAAGGTAGGAGGTTGGGGTGCATGCGGGTGCTTTAGTTTTTACGGAAATAAAAATATAACCACCGGTGAAGGCGGCATGATAACCACCGATGATAAGGAACTATATTACCGGTTGCGGCACCTGCGCGATCATGCCATGAGTAAAGATAAGAGATACTGGCATACCGAATGTGGATACAATTATCGCATGACTAATATGCAGGCAGCACTTGGCTGTGCTCAAATGGAAAGAATAGCAGAACTGATGGCAAGGAAGCAACAAATTTTTGACGCCTATTCCGCACGATTAAAAAATACTCCCGGAATTCGTCTAAACAGGACTTACGAATGGGCAACCAACGCATATTGGTTGGTGTGTCTTGAAATCGAAAATTACGATGAGGAACAACGGGATGCCTTTATTAAACGGTTAAAAGAACTGGGAATAGACAGCAGACCTTACTTCTATCCCATGTCATCCATGCCATATCTTCAAACGGCAAACACACCGGTTGCGCATTCCATATCACAAAAGGGGCTTAATCTGCCAACATACTTCGACCTGACAGAAGATGAAATTGAACGGGTCTGTGATGCGGTCCTTCAATCGTTAAAATAATAGAAAGAAAAAAAAGAAATGTTCCGGTTTTTCTCTACATTATTCGAAGCATTGATTCGGAATATTGACGGTTCGGCCGGCAGAAAAATACGCTATTGGTATTATCATAATAAACTGGGTAGCTGCGGGAAAAAGGTTTACATTGATATAAACGTAAGTTTCTCGAATCTCCGTCATATTTTTTTGGGTGATAACGTATGGATTGACAACGGGGCAATACTTCTGGCCGGCGAGCCTGGCGTTAGCAACCGTAAAACGGATATCAGGACTAACGAAAATTATCGGTACAGAAGAGGGGAACTACACATAGGCAGCGAAGTGCATATCGGCCCTCAGGTGATCATTCAGGCACATGGTGGATGCC
Organism: Chitinophagaceae bacterium; assembly: GCA_019454915.1. Classification (GTDB taxonomy): domain Bacteria; phylum Bacteroidota; class Bacteroidia; order Chitinophagales; family Chitinophagaceae; genus Agriterribacter. Next base: position 1,619 of record JACFNM010000473.1, on the reverse strand, counting down.
AGATAGGTGATAAACTGACTATAGGTGCGGGCAGCAAGTTGTACACGCTTTCTCATCACTATCGAAATACTGCAGACCCTACAGATACGAAAAGATATCATTTTGGTTCAATGGTACCTGACAAAGAGCAGTTTTTGATCGAAGCGCCCATCGTAGTACAAAGCAAAGCCGGTGTTGGAATGAACTGTGTCATACTTCCCGGCTCAACTATACCCGAGGGCACCTGGCTGGGTGTTGGGCTGGTGGTTAGAGGCAACCATCTTACCCCCGGTGCCATTTATACAAATGCAAATATCACTGATAAAAAAAATTGAAGTGATTCGAATCAACTATATTACTAATCTTGATGTGAATAAATATAGTGGTGGATGGAGCGCTATGAACCATCACGTATATCAACAATTAAAACAGTCAGACAACCACAGCATTAATCTAATTCAGGATGTTAATCCCCCCGTTTCACTACTCAGGAAAACTATCTCGAAATTGAGGCGAATAGCGGGTCTGAAAGGTGAATTCTTTTACTTCTCTGTTGACCGTCTTAAGAAGATAAAAGCTGAGGTAGAATTAAAACAGGATCAAAAATCCGATTTGGATTTTTACCACGGAGCAACGCCGTGGATTTTGGTAAAGCAATCTCGCCCTTATATGCTTTATCTTGATGCCTGCTTTGCCACTTATATAGATGTATATCACAAACGCGAAAAGTTCTTAACCAGCCACCTGGAAAATATTCATCGAACTGAAGCCCGCTTTTTGGAAAAAGCCGCCCATGTCTTTTTCAGTTCACAGTGGGCGCTAAACCAGGCGATAGCGGCTTATAATTTAACCGGCGACAACTTTAGCGTTGCGGGGCTAGGTGGTAATATTCCAATCCCTGCACAACTGAAAGGAAATTATAAAAATTATTTTCTTTTTGTCGGTCTCGATTTCCTGGGTAAAGGTGGTATGTTGGTGGCGCAGGCTTTCAACGCCATAAGTAAAAAATACCCCGGATTCAGTTTACAACTCGTCGGGGGAAAGCCGCCCGATGAAGTACTCAATAATCCTTCAGTCAGGTACTTAGGCTACTTCAACAAATCGGACCAACAACAGTTTTTAGTATTACAAAAAATTTTTGAGGAAGCATATGCGTTGGTACTTCCCACGAATAAAGACATCACACCATTAGTGATCGCGGAGGCGGGTTATTATGGCTGCCCTTCAATAGCCGTAAGAAATTTTGGAATACCCGAAATGATTGAAAATGGAAAGACCGGTGTTTTGATAGAATCTCCTCCAAATATCCAATCGCTAATAACCGCGATGGAAATGTTATGTAATAATCATACAACCTATCAAAAAATGAGACTTAACGCCTTTAACTATTTTTCTGATACATTTACATGGCAACGCACCGGAACCATAATAAACAATACGATCCTTAACTTTCTGAAGAAATTACCATAACCAGCTATTCCCCACAATCCGATACTTACTATTTTATATTTTGACCGTTTATTATGAAATTCGTAATCCCCAATTATTGCGCTCCCGACTCATTTGTAGATAACGTCTCTTTCACGCTTAAAGCAATGGGGCACACCGTGATAACACTTCCACCTAAAGATAATAAAACG
>JACFNM010000007.1:13017-27097 GCA_019454915.1 Chitinophagaceae bacterium | reverse complement strand
GATAATGTCATCAATACGGTTGAGGAATTCAGGGCGTATCGTCTGGCGCAGCAAACTTATCACTTCGTTTCTGGTTCTCTCAACCACTTCTTCTTTGTTTTCGTCAGTTACCAGTTCAAAATTGTCCTGAATGATCTGGCTACCCATATTACTGGTCATGATAATGATGGTGTTTTTGAAATTCACCACGCGGCCTTTATTATCCGTCAGCCTGCCATCATCTAAAACCTGCAACAACACGTTGAATACATCGGGATGAGCTTTTTCAATCTCGTCTAACAGCACCACGCTATACGGCTTGCGCCTTACTGCCTCCGTCAACTGACCGCCTTCATCATATCCTACATAACCCGGAGGCGCACCAACCAGACGGCTCACGGTATGTTTTTCCTGATATTCACTCATGTCTATCCTCGTCATCATATTTTCGTCGTCAAACAGATATTCCGCCAGCGCTTTGGCCAATTCTGTCTTTCCCACTCCTGTCGTTCCTAAAAATATAAAGGAACCAATCGGCTTCCTGGGATCGTGCAAACCTGCGCGGCTCCTGCGGATAGCGTCTGCCACCGCACTAATAGCCTCATCCTGCCCTACCACGCGTTTATGCAGTTCATCTTCCAGATTCAGCAGCTTCTCTCTTTCACTTTGCAGCATCTTGGTTACCGGGATACCCGTTGCCTTGGCTACTGCCTCTGCTATATCTTCCGCGTCCACTTCTTCCTTCAATAGTCTTTTTTCCGAACCCAGGGAATCAAGTTCATGAGTAAATTGTTCGATATTCTTCTCTACTTCCTGAATCTTCCCATACCGGATTTCAGCAACCCTGCCATAGTCTCCGTTACGCTCGGCTTTTTCAGCTTCCAGCTTCAATGCTTCAATTTCTGCTTTCCCGTTCTGTATCTTTTCCACCAATTCTTTCTCTTCCTGCCATTTGGCTTTCAACGTATCCCGTTCCACGCTGCGCAAGGAAATCTCTTTACCGAGTTCGGCCAGCTTTTCCTTATCGTCTTCACGTTTAATGGCTTCCCTTTCAATTTCCAGTTGCCTGATTTGCCGTTCCAACTGATCCAGTTCTTCGGGCATCGAATTCATTTCCAGGCGTAACCGTGCAGCGCTTTCATCAATAAGATCAATGGCTTTGTCGGGCAGGAACCGGTCAGAGATATACCGGTGTGACAATTCAACTGCTGCAATAATGGCTTCATCTTTAATCCGGACATGATGATGTGTTTCATACCGGTCTTTAATACCCCGCAGGATCGACACCGCATCTTCCACGCTCGGCTCATCAATTAATACACGTTGGAAACGTCTTTCAAGAGCCTTATCCTTTTCAAAATATTTTTGATATTCGTTCAGGGTAGTGGCGCCGATAGCTCTCAAATCTCCTCTCGCCAGAGCAGGCTTCAGGATATTGGCAGCATCCATTGCTCCTTCTCCTCCGCCGGCGCCAATGAGCGTATGGATTTCATCTATAAACAAAATAATCTGTCCGTCACTCTTTTCAACCTCGTTGATAACCCCTTTCAATCTTTCCTCAAACTCACCTTTGTATTTAGCGCCCGCAATCAACTGACCCATATCCAGCGCATAGATAATTTTGCTCTTCAGGTTTTCAGGAACGTCGCCGTTGACAATACGCATAGCAAGCCCTTCGGCAATGGCGGTTTTCCCAACGCCCGGTTCTCCCACCAGCATAGGGTTGTTTTTGTTTCTGCGGGAAAGAATATGAAGCGTTCTCCGAATTTCCTCATCGCGACCGATGACCGGATCCAATTTCCCCTGCCTTGCTAATTCGTTCAGGTTCTTCGCGTATTTATTCAATACATTAAACTGCGTCTCCTGGGTTTGCGAAGAAATGGTGGACCCTTTACGCAAATCTTTGATGGCTGCTATTAATCCTTTCTCCGTTAACCCGGCATCCTTCAGGAGTTTTGACGTATTATCCGTACCCTGTAAAATAGCGAGCAGCAAATGCTCAACGCTCACGAATTCATCATCGAAGCTCTTCAATAATGAACCCGAACGCAACACAACGTTATTCGCGTCGCGGCTGATGGTCTGTGCAGGTTCACCACTCTGTATTTTTGGTAGTTTGCTGATGCTTTCGTCCAGCTTATTTTCAAGAAAACTGACGTTCACGTTGTTCTTTTTCAACAGGAATGCAATCGGCGAATCATCGTCACTCAGGAGTGCCTTCAGCATGTGCTCTGTTTCGATATTGGCATTTTGATTATTAAAGGCAATCTGCTGCGATTTAGCCATTGCCTCCTGCGCTTTAATAGTGAAATTATTTAAGTTCATATTTTAAGATTTCCTTTGTTCGTTTTCAAATAACTTTAGCCTTCATTGAACAAAACACAATCCAAAGTATAAACTCCGAAATTATGTCAGTTAAAATAAAGGTAACCTGTCTGTATTTCAGCTTGTTAACAACCTTCCTGTTATTCTTTCAGGTCACCGTGGGGCAATATGATTTCTCCGCAGTTGACACGATGCTGCAGAATAACCAGAAAGTGTTAGGCAAAGAGGTGGTTGTGTTGGTATGGAAAGGCGGTAACATCATTTATAGAAAAGAAACCAGCGAAGATTTTACAGCCAAGGTGCAGGCTCCCGTGAGCGCCAGTGGTCAGTGGCTCACTGCTGCCACGGCAATGGTAGCCATTGATGAAGGGAAAATTACGATGGATACAAAAGCCGGAAAACTTATTCCCATCCTGGCAAAATACATGAAAGCCTATATTAACCTGCATCACTGCCTCACCCATACCACCGGACTGGAAGGCGAGAAGGGAGGCATTGGGAAAATACTGCCAAAATCCAGGTTTGAATCCCTGGAGGATGAGGTAAATGCTTTTGCTACCAAACGGGAGATTGTTACCAACCCCCAAACGGAATTTTTCTATAGCCATGTAGGTATGAATATAGCCGGAAGAATGCTGGAGGTTGTTTACCGTAAGACATTTGACCGCGTGGTTCAGGAAAAACTCCTTCGCCCTTTAAAAATGAGGGGAACTACGTTCTTCAATTACGATAACCTGTACATCAGCCCTTCCACCGGCGCACAGTCAACCGCCAACGATTATCTGAATTTCCTGATTATGCTCCTTAACAACGGCGTCTTTGAGGGGAAAAGAATCATGAGTGAAAAGGCCGTGGCTGAGATGGAAAAAGCACAATTCACCGAACTGCCGGTTAAGTTCACGCCCAGTGGCACCGAAAATCTGCATTATGGTTTGGGCGCCTGGCTTGTAGAAGAAGACGCTCAGGGAAATGGCGTTGTACTGTCCAGTCCTTCGTTAACCGGAACCTGGCCCTATATAGACCGAAAAAATCAGTATGCTGCGATTTTGATGGTAAAGAAAAGTTCCGGTGAACAGGGGAATGAAATCTTCACCCGGTTTCGGGAAGCGGTTGAAACGGCTCTGGGCGTCAGGTGAGCAACAGGAAAGTTAAGTTTTTGAATCCATGAGCCCTGGATTCTTCCGTCTGCATAGCGGGTGTTACAGGTCAGTTGTATATTTCAAAGAAGACATTACTATATCGCCTTCCGGTTAGCCGATTTTCATGGTCGCCCCTTTTTGGTTATCTGCTTTACAACCAATACTTTTGCCTTTCTTAAATTCTATCTCAAGAATGGCAAACCGAGTAATACAATTTAGAGAAGCACTTCGCGAAGCCCTGAACGAAGAAATGCGCCGCGATGAAAACGTGTTTTTAATGGGTGAGGAAGTGGCAGAATATAACGGAGCTTATAAGGTAAGCCAGGGGATGCTTAATGAGTTTGGGCCAAAGAGAGTCATCGACACGCCTATTTCCGAACTTGGATTTGCTTCGATTGGCGTGGGCGCTGCCCAGAATGGCTTAAGACCCGTGGTGGAGTTTATGACCTGGAATTTTGCCAATCTCGCCTTAGATCAAATTTTAAATACGGCTTCTAAGATGCTGGCTATGAGTGGAGGACAATTAAGTTGCCCGATCGTTTTCCGGGGTCCTAATGGCTCCGCCGGGCAGTTGGGCGCTCAGCACTCCACCGCTTATGAAAGCATGTATGCCAATATCCCGGGACTAAAAGTGGTATCCGTTTCTAATCCTTATGATGCCAAGGGTCTTTTGAAAAGCGCTATCCGCGATAACGATCCGGTTATTTTTATGGAAAGTGAAGTGATGTATTCCGATAAGGGAGAGGTACCCGAAGAAGAATATTTAATCCCGCTGGGGAAAGCCGACGTCAAGCGCATTGGTACAGATGTGACTATCGTTTCCTTTAACAAGATGATGAAGATAGCTTTGGGTGCAGCAGATGAACTGGCCAAAGAAAATATTAGTGCGGAAGTTATAGACCTTCGAACCATCCGTCCGCTGGACTGGCAGACTATTTTTGAATCGGTGAAAAAAACAAACCGGTTAGTCATTGTAGAAGAAGAGTGGCCCTTTGCATCGGTTGCTTCGGAAGTCGCCTATCGCATTCAGAAAGAAGCCTTCGATTATTTAGATGCACCCGTCCGCAGGATTACCAGCGCCGATGCCCCCATGCACTATGCGCCAAATTTAGTGGCCGCTTATTTACCTGATGTGCCACGAACGGTACGTTTGGTGAAAGAAGTGATGTACCTGAAAAAATAGGTTTTCCTGATTGCGAAATATTGTTGAAGCCGGAGCAGGACGCCCCGGTTTCTTTTTTAATATCTTTGTTAGTATTATGAAAAAAGAGAGTCTGTTTGTGACTGCCCTTCTCCTGTCGGTAAACCTCTTTGCGCAGCAAAAACCCAAAGAGATTAATATTGATAGTATTCCTTTGTTGACAGAAGTGGTTATTAAAGGATTTGAAACCGATCGTCGCCTGCTGGAAACGCCGGTGGCGGCCGGCATTGTCAGGAGAAGCGATATACAACGCTTTTCGAACGTCTCTTTGCTACCATCGTTGAATATTATTCCGGGGGTACGGATGGAAGAACGATCGCCCGGTAGTTACCGGCTCAGCCTCAGAGGTAGTCTGCTACGCTCACCGTTTGGAGTACGTAACGTAAAAGTATACTGGAATGATATTCCCATGACGGACGCCGGAGGTAATACCTATTTTAACCTCGCTGACCAGCGTGGTATTGGTCAGGTGGAGATATTAAGAGGTCCGGGAGGCAGCCTATATGGCGCTAATACAGGAGGCGTCATCATACTGCATCCTGATGAAGCTTTCCTGACAAATGACAACAACGCCGGTGAAAACCGTTTACGTGCTGAACTTAGCGGTGGGTACTATGGACTATTTAGCGAAAATGCCCAATGGAAATACCACAATAAGAACCTCAGTTCAAGTGTCACCCAAAGTCATATCCAATCGGACGGCTACAGAGATAACACAGCATTGCGCAGAGACGTGGTACAATGGAACGGCACCGCCCTGTTATCAGAAAAAGATAAGCTAAACTGGATACTGATGTATTCGGATATCTTTTATCAGACGCCTGGCGGGCTGACCCTGCAACAGATGAAAGATAACCCACGGGCCGCACGGCAAGATGCCGTGGATAAAAAAGCGCGCGTCCTCAATAAGACGCCATTTGCCGGTATCAGCAACGAATATCGCTTCAATGATCACTGGAGCAACGTAACCTCACTGATGCTGGCCTATAGTGATTTCAGGAATCCGTTTATTACCAACTACGAGATTAGAAACGAATCTAACGCGGGACTACGCTCCAAGATCGTATATCATAACAATTTCGGAAAACATGATATTAAATTAACCGGAGGAGTGGAATGGTTGTATAATTATTCCACAATTGACAACTATGGAAATCGTAACGGGCAAAAAGATACGGTTCAGTTTAAGGACAAGATGTGGGCGAAGCAGATAGCCCCATTCCTCCAGGGCGATTGGGTTATTTCCAACAAGGTTGAATTTCAGGCGGGTTTAGGGAGCAATATGTTCATGTATCGTTACCAGCGACTAACGGATCCCGACAATTCTAAAAAGAAAAAGAAATTAGAGGATCAGTTGCTGCCACGCTTCGCCGTTTTATACAGGATCAATGAAAGCCTGTCTCTTTATTCTTCTATTAGCAAAGGCTTCTCACCTCCCTCGATATCGGAAGTGAGACCATCAGAGGGTAGTTTCTATGATTTGCAACCTGAATACGGCTGGAATCGCGAGGTCGGCGTTCGGGGGCTTACGGCAGATAACAAACTGTATTTTGATGTAACAGTCTATCAGTTTAAGTTGAGAGATGCTATCGTAAGAAGAATCAACGCAGCAGATGCTGAGTATTTTATCAATTCAGGCGGCACGAATCAGAAAGGCTTGGAAGCTTACGCCGAATATACGCTTGTGAGAAACGATAACCGCTTCGTCAACTTAGCCAAAGTACGCGGAAGTATGACGCTCAATGATTTCTCGTTTAGCGATTACGTCATTAACGACAAAAACTATTCAGGCAACGCATTAACCGGTGTGGCTAAAACGATATGGACAGGTGGTCTGGATATCTCGACAAAACCTGGGATATATCTGAACACTTCCTTTATTCATACGTCTAAGTTACCGCTTAATGACGCTAACACGGCGTTTGCCGAACCGTTCGATGTATTATTGGGGAGATTGGGCTGGAAGAAACAGTTCTCCGTGTTTAGCCTGGAGCTGTTTGCCGGAGTGGATAATGCGCTGGACCAGGTGTATAGCCTTGGAAATGACATCAACGCATTTGGCGGACGGTATTACAATCCTGCTCCCGGAAGAAACTATTACGGAGGTTTGGGAGTCACCTTTTGAGTAATCATTTAGGTTCCATGCCACCGGATTTTAAGCCGGATACCAGGGAACCTAAACAATAATTACTTATAATGTAGCTAAAAAGCAGATGCTAAAGAAGAGATGCCGACAGCAAATAAGTAACACAACCCCATACAAAAGGCGGCTAACAAGCTTAATTTGGTTACTAATTTCCAGGTGGGTGCTTCAACGGTTTGATTGGATAAGAGCATTTGAGTTTTCATTGGATGAATCTTTTGGTTTTAAAGGATATTAATTAAACGTAAAGGTAGTCTTGACTATTATGAAACTCAAGCATTTTGCAGAAAAACTATGATAAACATAAAAATTTTAGCATTTGCTAAGCTAATTTGCATCCAACAAGTTGTAACATCGTAAAAATGGATATTTCCGGGTTTCAAACGGAGAAATTCTTAAACATATTACTTAAACATAACCTATTTACAGTATGTCGAACATATTGATTATTGACGATGAAAAGTCCATTCGAAAGACACTGAGTGAAATACTTTCCTATGAAGGCTATAAGATTGAAGAAGCCGGTGACGGTGACGAGGGGCTTAAACGGTTTGGAGAGAAAAATTATGACGTGGTACTTTGTGACATCAAAATGCCCAAGATAGATGGTATTGAATTTCTGGACAAGGCCAGGGAAATAAATCCGGACGTTCCTATTATCATGATTTCCGGGCATGGCACGATAGAAACGGCGGTTGAAGCGGTGAAAAAAGGAGCTTATGACTATATCTCCAAACCTCCCGACTTAAACCGGCTGTTGATTACCATCCGGAACGCCATGGATAAGACCGACCTGGTTACCGAAGCGAAAGTTCTCAGACGAAAAGTGAGTAAAGTGGAGGATATAATCGGAGAATCCCCGCTGATACGAAAAATCATTGATACGATTGATAAAGTGGCGCCTACCGATGCGCGGGTGATGGTGATGGGCGAAAACGGAGTAGGTAAAGAATTAGTGGCGCGATGGATTCACGAAAAGAGTCATCGGTCCAAAAATCCGCTTATTGAAGTAAACTGTGCCGCTATTCCGCAGGAACTGATCGAAAGCGAATTGTTTGGGCATGAGAAAGGTTCCTTCACCTCCGCGGTAAAGCAGCGAATAGGGAAATTTGAACAGGCGCATGGCGGCACGCTGTTTCTTGACGAAATCGGGGACATGAGCCTAAACGCGCAGGCGAAAGTGCTGCGCGCCTTACAGGAAGGAAAAATCACCAGGGTGGGAGGAGATAAGGACATCTCGGTTGATGTACGGGTGATTGCCGCTACCAACAAAAACCTGTTGCACGAGGTGGATGAAAAAAAGTTCCGGCTCGACCTGTATCACCGGCTCAGTGTGATCATCATTAATGTACCGTCGTTAAATGACCGGAAGGAGGATATTCCTTTGCTGGTGGATAAGTTTCTTATGGATATTTGTGCCGAAAACGGCATCGCGAAAAAGTCCATAGAGCTTAAAGCCATGGAAGCCCTCCAGGAAAACAAATGGACGGGTAATATCCGGGAGCTGAGGAATGTGGTGGAGCGGCTCGTTATACTTTCCGGAAAAAGCATCACCCTGGAAGACATTCACAGTTATGTGCTACCCCGTTAAATAGTAAAATTTTGAAAACGGTTTATTGCCTCTGCGGTTTGGGTTCTGACGAACGGATATTCAGTAAGCTGAACTGGGATGGTGTGGACGTGCATTATCTTCCGTGGATAATGCCATCGGCGGGTGAAAGCCTGAGTGCTTACGCAGTGCGCATGAGTGAATCCATTGAAGACGAAAATGCTACCTTAATCGGCGTTTCTTTTGGCGGAATGATGAGTATAGAAATCGCCAAAGTCCGGAAAATATACAAGGTGGTGCTTATTTCCAGCGTCAGTAACCGGCTTCAACTACCCGGATGGATGCGGCTTTTCGGAAAAATGAATGCGGATTCCCTTCTTCCGCGAAAATCACTTTTTTCATTCCGCCCCACAAAAATATTTGAACCACTTGAAAACTACTTCTTAGGCGCCTCAACTGAGGAAGAAAAGAAACTCGTACACGAGTACCGGGCAAATGTGGATCCCGTTTACCTTAAATGGTCTATTCATCAGGTATTACGCTGGAATAACGAGTGGCAGCCTCCTGCACTCTACCATATTCACGGTGATAAAGACCGTATCTTCCCTTATTCGCTGGTTACCCCCACCCACACCATCCCTTCAGCCGGCCATTTTCTGGTATATCAGGAAGCAGAGCGGGTTTCCGCCATTCTAAGGGAAATACTGTAAAATATAACTTTTACCTGCTGATAAACGGGCTGATTTATCACTTTAATAGGTTATTATAAAAGTCGGACCGGCTTAATCAGCTATTTATATTATTTTTGGCAACTTAAAAAAAGCTACATGAGTGCCGGCTGGATTCTTTTTATTTTAGCAATTATTGGTTCACTGATAGGATTGTATGGTATGTTTAAGAAGGCAGGTATCGCACCCTGGGAAGCGCTTATCCCTTATTATAATACCTGGTGTATGATCGAGAAGATGCCGTTGAAGAAATACTGGTTCTTCTTACAATTTATTCCTATTGTCGGGCAATTCATCACCATTTGGATTTGTATCCGTTTTGTAGAACATTTCGGAAGGTTTTCGCTACTCCATCATACGGCAACGGTTTTTGTTCCTTTCCTGTATTTCCCCTATCTCGGATTTTCAAAAAATGAAAAATATGCAGGTAATACCGTAGTCAAAAATTACAAGAAGTCTTCCACGAGAGAATGGATTGACGCGGGTGTATTTGCGGTAATTGCCGCTACCATCATAAGAACTTTCATTTTTGAAGCCTATGTAATCCCAACCGGTAGTATGGAAAAGACCCTGCTGGTAAATGATTTTCTTTTTGTAAGCAAGCTGAGCTATGGTCCGCGGCTTCCCAACACGCCGCTTGCCATTCCGTTTGTTCACCATACCGCCCCCATAACGGGCGGAAAATCATACCTCGAGTGGATAAAACTTCCGTATAAGAGACTGTGGACTACACCGGTGAAACGCAATGATGTGGTGGTTTTCAACTACCCGGTGGGCGATACCGTCATTGGTGAATATCAGTCTAATCTCAACTACTATGACGTATTAAGAGAACAATACGGAGGCAACCGGGAAGCATTGTTGCAACGGGATGATATCATCGTGCGCCCCGTAGATAAAAGAGAAAATTTTATTAAACGTTGTATTGGGATACCCGGCGATACTCTGCAGATTAAAGAGGGAATCGTATATATAAATGGTGAGCCGGGGGTAGTACCCGAAGCATCGGCAACCTTCTATCATGTGCAAACCAAAGGACAATATTTTGACGAAGACATCCTTCAAAAAGATTTTAACGTAGAAACAGATCCGGAAAGACAACAACTGCTTATAGGTAATAATATGAACTACCTGATTGACTTAAGTGCGGAAGAAGCAGCGCGTATGAAAGAATTATCTTACGTAGAAAGTATCGTCAAAGATGTTAAACAATTTAACCCATCTGTTTTCCCCAACGATACGGCACACTATAAATGGAGCGAGGATTTTTACGGGCCCATCTGGATACCTCAAAAAGGAGCCACAGTCACCCTTACACCGGAAAATATAGCTTTTTACGAGCGCATTATCTCCGTGTACGAACATAATACACTTGGGTTCAAAGACGGTTCCTTCGTCATTAACGGTCAGCCCACTAATCAATATACCTTTAAAATGAATTATTACTGGATGATGGGTGATAACCGACATAATTCCCAGGACTCCCGTTTCTGGGGCTACGTTCCCGAAGACCATGTGGTGGGAAAAGCTTCGCTGATATGGTTTAGCTGGAATGCGGGTCCGAGATGGAGCCGCCTGTTTAAAGTCATCAGGTAAATACTCATGCTTGCGGCTATCGGAGGGATAGATTTAATCATCTAACCTGGTGGCAATGTGGCGAGGTTTTGCGTTCCGTCTGCCTCCAGGCGAAACCAAGTTTATAAATTTTAGCACGTTTTTCTTATGAGATCCAAACTTAATAGATGTCTATAAAGTGGCAAGCAAAAATCCCTACTGGGTATCAACAGATTATTCGCCTCCTTAAACAGGTTGGACAATTGTCGGTCATCTTGAACCGGTATAGCAAACGAACGCCAGCTATGCCTCCGGCTTTTTCATCATTTTTTTAAGGTAAAGAACGCCGTGGGCAGATGCAAACAGCAGGGAGAAATAGAAAATGACATTATCTTCTCCATCCGTGGCATAATGATGTATAAAAGCAATAACAATCAACGCAACAGACAAAAACATGCCGCTTATCCCGCCAATTTTATTGGCCTGTGCCAGCGTGTCCGGCTTGCCTCCCGATAATTTACTGTGCTTAACCCCATACCACAAATAGATGTCAAAACCGATTATCATCCAGAGTATTAAACGAATCCAGGTATCCAGAGGTAAAAACGCCATCATAAAAAAGCAGGTAATCACTCCCAAAATAGGTACCAGCGGAACCAGCGGCGTTCTAAAACCTCTCGGCACTTCCGGCATCTTAACCCGCATCACCCAGATACCGATACACACCAGAATAAAGGCAAACAAGGTTCCGATACTTGTCATCTCTCCCACTACCCGTGCCGGCACAAAAGCTGCGAACAAACTTACCAGCAACATAAAGATCAGATTACTTTTAGCCGGCGTATGAAAACGGTGATGCACACTGGAAAACATTTTCGGTAGCAAGCCGTCTTTACTCATACTGTAAAATACCCTGCTCTGACCCATCAGCATCACCAGGATAACTGACGCATACCCACCTAAGATTGCCACAATGATTGCCCTGTTGAGCCAGGGATAATCCGGGCGAATAATACCGGTGCTGTCCGGTGTTCCCATGTGGCTAATCGCTACTGCTACGGGCGCTATACCATCCTGCCCCTCGAATGATTTATAACTGGTTACCCCGGTCATCACATGGGCAAAGAGTATATACAAAATCGTACAAATAATCAGGGAACCCAGTATCCCGATAGGCATATCCTTTTTGGGATTCTTGGCTTCCTGTGCAGCCGTACTTACCGCATCGAAGCCGATGTAGGCAAAAAATACAACGGCTGCCGCCCTGATGACCCCGCTGAATCCAAACTCTCCAAATGTTCCATTATTTGGCGGAATATAGGGCACATAATTCTCGTTATTGATATATTTCCATCCCAAAACAATGAATATCAGTACTACACTAACTTTCAGTACAACTATCAGCGAGTTGACCCAGGCACTTTCCTGCGTACCTCTTATCAGCAGAGCGCTAACCAACACCACTATAAATACCGCAGGCACGTTAATAATACCTCCCTCCCACGGGCCGGCCATCAGTGAGGCGGGTAATACAATATCAAAACCCTCCAGAAATTTTGCCAGGTACCGGCTCCAGCTAATACTAACCGTGGCGGCGCCAACCGCATATTCCAGCACCAAATCCCAACCGATGATCCAGGCAATAAATTCGCCCATAGTCGCATAACTATAGGTATAGGCGCTCCCGGCAACGGGAATCATGGAAGCGAATTCTGCGTAGCATAACCCTGCAAAAGCACAACCAAGCGCAGCCACTACAAACGAAATGGTAATGGCCGGGCCAGCCTGATTAGCTGCAGCAAGTCCGGTAATCGAAAACAATCCCGCGCCAATGATGGCTCCGATGCCCAAAGCAATTAACGACCAGGGTCCCAATGTCTTCTTCAGACTTTCGGGGCCGCTTTCCTGAGATTCAGCAATTAATCCTGCAATTGGCTTCCTGACGAATAAACTCATAGCATGAGAGGGTGTTAATATGAATGAATGAACACGTTTTTTGAATTAGAGTGAAAAGTAGTGATTTATACTCAAAACATTGACAACTTTTGAAATTTTGTAGCAGTGAGAGCCAAAAATAATTTCTTTTTATTTACAGTAAACTTTCGATTAGTTTTGAAATTTACCAGCTCCTGTTTGAATACTATATGAATACGCGCAGTTCAGGTTTAATCGCTTTGTCATTTTTTACCCTAACCGCGCTATTGCATGTTCTCAACTTTGAACACTGGGTTTCTATTCCTGAAAAAGTGTTGTTTACCAGCCGATGGGTGTTAATAGGAAGCCTGCTTTTGTTAGCCTGGTTCAAAAAATCTTTAACGACCTGGATATTCGTAGCCATGGCGCTCGGGGTTGAAATCGGGCTCGATTTCCCCGCCTTCTCTCAGCACCTCCGTTTTCTCAGCGTTATTTTTTTGCGTCTGGTAAAGACCATCGTGGCGCCTTTGTTGTTTGCTACGCTCGTGGTAGGTATAGCGAGTCACTCCAACCTTAAGCAGGTAGGGAGAATGGGCTGGAAGTCCATTGTTTATTTTGAACTGATCACCACTTTTGCTTTAATTATAGGATTAGTTTTTATCAACCTTACCAAAGCCGGCGTGGGAATAGAAGTGCCCGATGAATTGTTGAAAGAGCTGCCGGTGGCTGTTGAAAAAACCTGGCAGGATCATATCATTGACATTTTTCCGGAAAATATCATAAAATCCATCTATGAGGGTAACGTGCTACCCATTGTAGTATTTAGCGTATTATTCGGCATTGCGCTCGCCAAGCTTGCTCCAGACCGTAAAAGACCGCTGTTGGAATTTTCGGAAAGCCTGGCCGAAACCATGTTTCGATTTGTCAACATCATTATGTTATTTGCCCCTTTTGGGGTGGGAGCGGCCATTTCGGTGACCGTAGGGCATTTAGGTCTCGATATCTTGAAAAATCTGGCCCTGTTATTAATGACGCTTTACCTGGCCTTGACTGCTTTTCTATTGCTGATCCTACTTCCGGTTCTTCTATTCATCCGGGTTCCCATAAAAAAGTTTATTCAGGCAATTAAGGAGCCTGTATCCATCGCTTTTGCTACCACCAGCTCGGATTCTGCTCTCCCCATTGCCATGGAAAACATGGAGAAATTCGGCGTTCCCCGCAAAATTGTCGCCTTCGTGATTCCGACAGGATATACCTTCAACCTCGACGGCACCACATTGTATCTCTCGCTGGCATCCGTATTCGTTGCGCAGGCGGCAGGAATACATCTTTCTATCGGAGAGCAATTGATGATCGGATTTTCGCTGATGCTGACCAGCAAAGGAGTAGCCGCGGTACCCAGGGCGTCTCTCGTTATTCTGATAGCGACGGCCTCTACCTTCGGCTTTCCCATCTGGCCGATTATGGCGATCTACGGAATTGATGAACTAATGGATATGGCGAGAACATCCGTGAATGTAATCGGCAATACCCTCGCAAGCTGCGTCA
>JACFNM010000007.1:9446-13007 GCA_019454915.1 Chitinophagaceae bacterium | reverse complement strand
CCCGTTGGGAAGGCGAGTTTGACGACCAAAAAGCCCTGACTTTTGAAGCGGATTAATTACTTCCGTACTATTTTTTGATTTTTATTATCAGGAAAACAGGGAAGTGGGCCATTTATCTAAATTTAAAATGCAATTTTGCCTTTTGAAAAAATCTATCATTACAAGACATGTTTAAAAGTATTATAGGACTGGCTATAGGTTTGTTATTGAATGTTGCTTTGCTTGCCCAGGAAAACAGCCTTACTATTAAAATCACGGATCAATACGAAGTGGCAGTTTCCGGTGTTCAAATAAGTATAAACGGCGAGACAACTAACCTGGTATCGGACAAGAACGGTTACTGTACTATCGAGGGCAACCCTTCGGACTCTGTTCGGTTTTGGAGAGAAGGACACCGGGATTTCATTTCTACGCTTCATGATATGCATGACAACTCCATCATCGTTCTCAAGAAAGATTTTGTATGGAAAGACCTGGTAAATCCCATGTTTTACATTGTTAACGGAGGACTGTGGTTACTTTTATTCATTGTATTTGCAGAAACGGGTCTTTTTATTGGCTTTTTTCTTCCGGGAGACAGTTTGCTCTTTGTAGCTGGAATTTATAGCAGTAACCTGGTGCATGAATTATTAAAGACCTTAGGCATAGGTCACGTGAACAATGAATGGGTAGATTTAATAATCCTCACCCTGCTTGTTTCTTTAGCGGGTATCTTAGGCAATCTCGTCGGCTATTGGTTTGGGAAAAAGATTGGACCAGCAATGTACAACTGGAAAGACCGTTTTCTTTTTAAGAAGAAATACCTGCACGACGCACATGACTTTTATGAGAAGTACGGTGGCGGGGCCATTGTATTTGCGCGCTTCCTGCCCATTATCCGCACATTTGCTCCCATTGTGGCAGGTATCGTTCAGATGAACAGAAAGAAATTTGTCTTTTTTAATATAGTCGGCAGCATTGCCTGGGTGGTCAGTATGATATTTGCAGGTCATTTTCTGCAATTGTGGGTCAGAAAACAATTCGGGTTCGAACTGCGGGATCACCTGGAACTTATCGTCATCATTATCATTTTGGTTACCACCTTTCCGGTGTTTTGGAAACTCTTGTCTGGCAACAAGAAGCAACCTAAACAGTGATACCGGTTAGAAAGGAATTTTAATAACTCCGTAAAAGTCTAAAATCAGCAGGCTGCAAAAGCTGAGTACAAAAAACGCGAGAACGGCTTCTATCCATTTAAGCGCTCTCCTGTTCGCGGAGTCCTTAAAAAATATTCCTGCCGTAAGCTGGATGAGGAGGCCAAAGGCAACAACAGATATACCGAGGAACATGAGTTGTCCAAAAGCAGCAATGGCGATACCCGATCCCGACACGATCAGCAGACAGCCAATAAACTTCAAAGGAGAGTTCAGATATTTTACCATGACAAACTTTCATAGGATGATTGGGATTGTAAAATTACCCAAACTAACCTACAGGTCATAGTCTACAGCGATTTCATTGAAAGAAATCTGTCTTACATCAAGACGTATTCGTTAAATACCATCCTGAATGAAGGTGCTATGCTATCTGGAAATTTTTAATATCAACGCGCATATTCTCCCGTCCATTCGCCTTCTTTATTGAAGAGGTTAATCCCGCTGTCTGAATCTGAACAGCCATACACGCCCGTCCACTCATCCTCGAGATTAAACAGGTTATAGGTTTTGGTATCCGTTTGAACTAAATAGCCCAGCCATTTTCCTTTTACATTAAACCATAAAGTAACGAGTTGATTAGCATTTACATAATATCCAATGTGTTCTCCCTCCTTATCAAACAGATAATACCCTACCCAGTTTGGATTCATCAACGGATTAAGCCCTAACGCCCTCAGAGGATTAATCAGATCATTATAATGTGGATTTATATTGGTATTCAGCTTGGGATTAATGAGTGCGTTACTGGCGGGATTAATAGCAGCATTGGAATTCGGATTCAGGTGCCAGTTATAGGCCGGATTTATCTTAAGATTTTTATCCGGATTATTTCGATCATTATGATACGGGGATAAAGTCTTATTAAACTGTGGGTTTCGGTTGAAAGGAACCTGGGCCTGGGCCGAAATAGTCCCGGCAAAGAAAAAAAAGCAAACTAAAGGTAAAATAAACTTCATGCCAATCAATTTAAGTTTTCAGGATACCAAACAATTAGGATAAGGAATGAGCATCAAAGGTTGCAGGGATGTCGGAAATTCAATGCCGCTATGAAAATAGGAACTTAAATGATAATATTGTTTTAAAAATTATCTCGTGGTATTGCATTCCGGATACTCATTCCATTATTCAGTACAGGACTCTTTGCGGACTGAGAAAAGGGTTCGGAAACGGTTGAATAGCTACTAATTCTCCCGGCAGCTTTTATAAGGTTGCCAGAACGCTGTTCATGTTCCGTACAGCATCCGCAGACTTACTAAACAATGCTTTTTCTTCATCATTTAATTGAAAATCCACTATTTTTTCCCATCCGCTTTTTCCCACAATTACCGGGACTCCGATGCATATGTCCTTCTGTCCATATTCGCCTTCCAAATAAACGGAGCAGGGAATCAGTCGTTTTTCATCGCGCACGATAGCCTTCACCAAATCAGCTCCGGAAGCCCCCGGTGCATACCATGCAGAAGTGCCGATGAGCCCCGTAAGCGTTGCTCCTCCCACCATGGTATCCGCTGCCACTTTCTTCAGAGTTTCAGCATCAGCATAATGACTTACGGGAGTTCCCTGATAAGTGGCCAGCCGTGTAAGCGGTATCATCGTTTTATCTCCATGCCCGCCAATGACTATACCCTGAATGTCATTCGGAGATGCAGACAGGGCCTGGCTCAGATAATATTTGAAACGGGAACTATCGAGGGTTCCCCCCATGCCGAATATCTGGTTTTTAGGTACCCCGCTGGACTTCAGCGCCAGGTAGGTCATCGTATCCATCGGGTTGCTGATAATGATAATAATGGCATTGGGTGAATACTCCAGGATATTGCGTGTAACGGTCTTTACAATACCTGCATTGATTCCAATCAGTTCTTCACGGGTCATACCCGGCTTGCGGGGAATTCCGGAAGTAACTATCACCACTTTACTATCCTTAGTTTTAGCATAGTCGTTGGTACTTCCCGTAATCCGCGTATCAAAATTTAACAACGCTGCAGTTTGCATCATATCCATGGCTTTTCCCTCGGCCAGCCCTTCTTTAATGTCTAACAGAACCAGTTCTTCACAAAGAGCGGCCCGGGCAATATTATCCGCACAGGTTGCACCAACGGATCCGGCGCCTACTACTGTTACTTTCATTTCTTAATATATTTTGTTGTTGAAAAAAATTTATTCGGCAAAGTAAGGATATTTGGTTGAATCAAAAATCCGGTTGCGGGAAAACAGGAACAAAAACAGCATCAAAAAGTTCCCTCAACACCAACCTACAGGTAGCCGCTCAATTCATCCCACCTGGGCGTACCCTCAAAGGCTTTCAGTAGCCGGAAATTACTGTCATAAATAGCCATGAACGGAAGAAACCTAACCTTAAAAT
>JACFNM010000007.1:0-9436 GCA_019454915.1 Chitinophagaceae bacterium | reverse complement strand
CTTCGTATCCCGCCCCACCGTGATGTTCTTATATTTTCGAAGTTCATAATGATCGTAAAATTCGTTCATTTTATGCAGTGGCATGGGCGTAACCATCACAATTTGAAAATTTTTGAAATCATCAATCTTCTTTTTAATCATCTCCGTTTCATGCTTACAGTGTTCACAATCGGGACTGAACACCATGATCAGCGTTTTCTTTCGCCTGGGCAAATCATTTTTGGTATACCAGGTAAGGCTGTCGGATAGCAGTATAGAAAACTGGGGCAGAGGATACTGCATGTACACGGGCGCAGCCCCTGCGTTAGCGTCCTGCTGGGCAAAACCCCCGAAAATACTCAGAAGAAAAACAGGAAAAAGAAATAAGAGCCTCATTATTATTAGATTTATCCAAAACCAGGAACAACAAATCAAGGCACAAGTTAAGCAAGAAGGTTGTTAAAAATATACATCCGGCAGTCAATTTTAACTTTCTTTCCCAACAATATGTAAGTTTGCACTAACGTTGTAGCATGCATAGTTTAAAAATCGGATCATGCAAAGGCTTCATATTCTATTGTTTATATTTGGATTGGGATCGGTAGTGCAGGCGCAGACGAGCGGCGTGTACCAGGATAACAAAGACGGACTGACAGTTAAAGAAACAAGATTCGATTTCGGGAAGATTCAACAGGGAAAGCCCGTTACGCACAATTTCGAATTAACGAACACGGGAAATGAACCGCTGCAGATTGAAAACGTTCAGGCATCCTGCGGATGTACCACACCTGAGTGGAGCCATGAACCGATTGCTCCGGGAAAAACGAAGACGATAAAGGTTGGCTATAACGCGGCAGTAAAGGGTCCTTTTGAAAAATTGATAACCGTTTACTATCATTCGGGTAAAACCAAATTATTATATATTAAAGGAGAGGTTTGGGAAACCCCCGTTGAACCGGCTCCGGCAAACGCAAGTATCAAATTCCTAAAAAGCATAAACCATTAAATATGAAGAAGCTGTTATTATCTCTGGCAGTATTAGCCATCGGCTCCTGGGCCATCGGGCAAACAACAGAAGGAGCGCTCAAGGCAGAAGACTTGATTTCTTTTAAAGAAAAGAAGCACGACTTCGGGAAAATTAAACAGGGCACGCCCGTTACCTATGATTTTGCGTTTCAAAATACAAGTGATAAACCCGTCGTCATTGAGAACGCCTGGGCATCCTGCGGTTGTACAACTCCCGTCAAACCCGAACAACCCATTGCCAAGGGAAAAAGTAATTTCATCAAGGCCGGATTTAATGCAGCAGCAGCCGGACCTTTTGATAAAACGGTGTACGTAAAAGTGCAGGGGATTGAAATCCCACTGGAATTGCATATCACCGGCGAGGTATTGAATGCGGAAGCTTATGCTAAATATAGCGCTGGGAAAAAGAACAAGTAATTTCCCGTAGCAAAAAAGATTAGGATTCCCCTAATAACCGCTCCCCGTGATCAGCCTTAGATGACAGGGATTTTTTATACCTGTACAAATATTATGGACAGGACCCTACCGGGCGCACCACGAGCGAGTACCAACCGGCTTAGCCGAATCAACCTCAAGTATCACTTGGTTATTTCTTTCCTTAAAGTTTTGGTCATTCCGGCAATTATCGTGGTACCCAAACCCAGACAGGCAATTATGGAAAAAGACCATCTCAGGTTCAACTGATGAGCCACCAATCCTATCAGAGGAGGTCCGAACAGAAACCCTAAATAGCCAATGGTGGAGACGGAAGCAAGTGCAACGCCGGATGATACTTTGTCAGACCTGCCGGCAACACCATAAACAATGGGAACCACCGATGACACACCCATTCCCGTAATCAAAAATCCTATAGTTGCCGCTATAAGATTCGGGAATAACACAGTGAGGAACAAGCCGGTAAAAATAAGTAAGCCGCTGAGTCTAATCATGTGCATACGTCCTATCCTGTTTACCAGTTTATCACCTGTAAATCTGCCTATAGCCATGGTACTCATAAAAGCCGTATAGCCCAAAGTGGTGTTAGCGGCTGAAGCACGTACCACCTTATTAAAATAAACGGCGCTCCAGTCAAACATCGTCCCTTCGCATACCATGCAACAGAATGCAATCAAGCCCAGCCTCAGCAGGTTCTTATCCGGCCGGGCAAGAATGGGCTTTTGACTATCGGAATGAATGTCCCTTGCCGGTAATTTTTTGTAAATAGAGAAGACGATCCCCCAGATAATAAAAGCCACTATCAGAAAATGGAAAAAGGGTAAAATATTCAGAGAGATGAAGAGCATGCCCGCCAGGGCTCCCGTAAACCCTGCTAAACTCCATATGCCATGAAAGGAAGCCATTACAGATCTGCCGTATCCATCCTCCACATCCACCCCCTGTGCATTCATCGAAATATTTAATAAATTGCCTGCAAACCCAAATAAAAAAAGCGCAATAACCAACTGCCAAATAGCAGAAGCCAGTCCCAGAAACGGTAATAAAGAAGAGTAAAAAATACCTGCGAATATTGCCACCGGCCTGCTTCCATAGCGGGTAACCACAATGCCGGATACCGGTAGACTTACCATTAATCCCACAGGGATGGAAAGCAGCAACAGCCCCAATTCGGCTTCGTTCAGTTGCAACTTATGTTGAATTACGGGTATCCTGGCCGCCCAGGCCGCAAAACAAAACCCCGCACAAAAAAATAACGCACTCACCGCTATCCGGGCGTTCTTTAAAGAAAGAGGTATATTTTCTATTCGGTACATAAAATGGTCAAAGTTATAGCCAGACGATGGATGTTTTACTAACTGATTTATTTTTCATAACTTAACTTTTAAACACCACGGCTAATGAAAAATACCATCTTAACAGGATTAACCGCCCTGCTATCTTATTCCATAACTGTTGCTCAGGCAATACATAGCCCGATAACGTTTTACTACCCTTCTTCCGGATCATACAGCAAAAATTTTCAGGATGCGTTTTCACTTCTCTCAAATGTTGCAGCTTCGGCAAATTTTCAAAATTTTCAGGTGGGTGTTTATGGAGAAAAGAAGTTTATGCTGGCGGAAACAAGCCAATATTCAGCGGTTATCAGTGCGCCGGTTTATTCGGGAAGCTTTTCCTTAGAAACGGATTACTTCGGTTTTTCAGATTATGCTGAATCACAAATTGGACTGGGATACGCGTTACCGGCAAGTCCTCAAATAGATGTAGGCGTAAAATTCAACTATTATCAGGTTCGAATACCCGCTTATCACAATGCCTCCGCTGTCAATTTCGAGTTGGGCGCTTTACTTCATATCAACGAACAACTCCATGCCGGCGTTTCCGTCTACAACCCGATGAACAGTCCGTTAGGGAAAAACACCGGTGAACGTATTGCCTCGGTATATAAAACCGGCATCGGTTACGAATGGTCTTCCTCATTCTTTACTCAATTGGAGATACTGAAAGAAAAAAACAAGGACGCCGATGTTCATCTTGCCATTCAATATAAACCCCTGGAACAGTTCTTCGGACGGGCCGGTATTTACACAGAATCATCAGTCACCTACTTTGGCTTGGGCTATTTATATCATCGCCTGAGGATGGATATCTGCATCAGCCTTCATCAGCAATTGGGGCTTTCTCCCGGCTTGCTATTGTTTTACCAATTTACAAGGAGAAGCGGGAAATGAAAAAGTTCGCGTTCATCTTATTTGTGTGGGCCCCCTTGCCGCTAATATGCCAGGAAGAACCTCCTGAAGTAATGGAAGAACAATTGGAAACGATGGTGGAAGACAACGAGGAAGATGAAATGATGGACGACAGTTGGTGGCAATACCTCGATTATCTAAGTAAAAACAAACTCAATCTCAATGCTGTTACCGAAGAAGAGCTTACCGGATTGAAAATGCTGTCAGCGATTCAGATAGATCAATTCTTTCTGTATAAGAGGGTATTAGGCAACTTCATCAGCCTTTATGAGCTTCAAAGCATTCCTGCCTGGGACATTCCGCTGATTCGTAAGATACTCCCTTATGTTACCATTGGTTATTCTGCTTCCGTACCGAAAGAAAGTTTTGGGAAGATGCTTAAAAATGGAAACAGCAATATCACGCTCCGGTACGGCCGGGTAATCGAAAAAGCAAAAGGGTATCTAATCGGCGATACGGGTTTAAGTCGTTATTCCGGGGATCCATCCAGATGGATGTTGCGATACAAATATCAATACAAGAATCGCATACGATATGGTTTTACCGCCACAAAAGATGCAGGCGAGCAATTCTTCCGGGGCAACCACAGAGGGTTCGACTTTTATTCCTTTCACTTTTTTGTGAGGAGACCCGGTATAATAAAAGCAATAGCTTTGGGTGATTATACCGTAAACATGGGGCAGGGATTAATCCACTGGCAGGGACTGTCATTTGGAAAAGAAAGTGATATTTCTTTTGTAAAGAAGCAATCAGAAATATTAAGCCCCTATAATTCATCCGGTTCTTTTTATTTTCATCGCGGAGCCGCCCTGCAACTTGCTAAAGCAAACTGGCAGGGCGCAGTATTCATTTCTTCGAGAAATCTGGATGCTAAACTTCAGCCGGCGCCTGCTGATGAGGGAAAATTTGTTAGTTCTATTCATACTTCCGGCTATCACAGAACCAACAGCGAAATAGCAGACAGAAATTCTCTCACGTTACACAGTTATGGCGCTAACCTGAGATATAAGAGAGAAAGATGGCAAAGCGCGATCAATTTTGTTCATTACTCCTTCGACCATCCCATCAAAAAAGAAGTCCGGCCCTATAATTCATTTTCCCTGTCAGGTAATACTTTTTATAATTTCAGTCTGGATTATAGTTACACATACAAGAACCTGCATAGTTTCGGGGAATTGGCTTTCGATAATAATTTAAACAGGGCTTTTGTCCAGGGTATGCTGCTTAACGTACATGCCAAAGCAGGGCTATCCGTACTATACAGGAATATATCCCAATCCTTTCAGTCATTTTTCGGAAACGCGTTTAATGTGAACAGTACCGTAGCAAATGAAAAGGGGGTATTGGCAGGAATCTCACTAAAGCCTTTTTATGGGTTGGATATAAGCCTTTTCTCAGACCTTTACCATTTCCCATGGTTGAAGTACCGTGTAGACGCACCTTCCTATGGACGGGATTTCCGCTGGCAGGCAGCCTACAAACTCTCAAAACAAACCCTGATAGAAAGCCGGTTTAGAACCCGCCAGAGGGAACAAAACCAAAATACCGGTGAGAATGCCCTGCGGGAAGTGATAGCCTATTCAAACCGTTCCTGGCGGACCCAATTTAGCCACCGGCTGAATGCAGCCTTCGCCGTAAGGCATCGCTTCGAACTGTTGTGGTACAGCACGGAAAACAAAACAACCGATGAAAAAGGGTTTTTAGCCTTTACTGATTTGTTTTACAAACCTCCCATGCTGCGATTACAATTCAACGGACGCATTCAATACTTTGACACCAACAGCTATAACTCCAGGCTCTACGCTTTTGAAAGTGACGTACTCTACTACTACTCTGTTCCGGCGTTCTACGACAAAGGAATGAGGTATTATGTCAACGTCCGTTATACATTGAATCGGATGATAAACCTCTGGCTTAAGTGGGGACAAACCATTTACAGTGATAAGGAAGTCATCGGCAGTGGATTAGATGAAATCACCGGAAACAAAAAGTCCGAGTTCAGATTATTAATCAATGTAGCTTTTTAAAAAATAAAAAGCCAGGGGATGACCAGACTGCCTTTTAGTCTATCATTCAAATTCCCGCGAACCATCAGGTTGGTATACATACCGAAATTTGTGCCAGATAAAACTTGGCATGGGACCTACAAAATCCTCATACCTCGCAGATAGCATTTCCATTTTTACGTATTTGTTGTCCGTTGTTTTGAACACAAAAAACATCCCGGCCTTCGGGCTAAAACTATGAGTGCCCGGATCGTAGTTAAACCAACCCGTAGACATAGTGGAATTGATGGCTAATTTAGAACTGGCCGTGTCATATACGTATCCGCTCTCCGGCGCAGTGGTGTAGCTATCAAAGGACCCGCTCTCCGTAATTACACCTACATTTCCCGGGCCGCTGGACTGACTGTTAACGATAATAGTCGCAAGACGAATCGCAAAATCCCACTTCGTAGTGGCGGAGTCCCCCACTTCAACCACTTTCCCTTCTTTAAATCCATAAAACGTGAAATGACCTGAGGTAGAGGCGCGCAACGAATCGGTTTTTGAAACAACCGGCGTGACATCTTCCTTGGTTTGTTCATCTTTCTTACACGAGAGAAAAAAGAGTGTAATGGCGACAATAGAATAGAAACTCAGTTTAATCTTAGTCATACAATCAAGGTATTAAAATTTAATATTAATGTTTAAAAAATAGATTCTGCCATATATATTCGGCATATATACTTTATTGGTATAGTTCAGGATATTTTCTACTCCTCCCTGGGCTTCTATGTGTTCTCCGATATGCTTTGTTATACTCCCGTTCAAAAACGTATATCCCTTGATAAATTCCTTCTCGTCATTTAAGATATCATTGCCGTCCGTAAAGCCATCCAGCCCGTTATAACCAAAACGTCCTCTGTATTTAACAAAAACCGCAGCGCTTCCTTTCCATCTCTCATGATAATACCGGACGTTCACATTTCCGGAATTCCTGCTTCGGTTAAACAATCCTTTGTAGTCGCTCACTGCAACCTTGGTGCTCACGTGAGTGACCGGATCGCGTTTATATATCTCTCCATGCTTCAACTCACGAATGACATCTTTATCTTTTGCGATCAAATACTGATAGGATCCGTTAACGGAAAAATGCTTGTTAAAGCGGTGGTTAATGGTAATCTCCACGCCCTGGGTGAATACCTTGTTAATATTCTTATAGGAAAAGAAACCCATTCCATTCTTGTTGTAAAATGGTAAACTATAGGACTCGATCATGTTAGAAATATCATTTCTAAACAGGTTAATTTTAAAGACGGTATTTACTTTAAATGTGTAATCCACGCCAACATTAATACCTAAGGAATGTTCCGGTTCCAAATCTACAGCCGTCATATACTTCCTAATCTCCTCGCCATCATCCAGCAATCCTTTTTGAATCTGCGCCGATAAAACGTTGCTTAATTCTTTGGCGCCTACGATACTGTAATTAACCATCGTGTTATCAAAATTGAGAAACTGCTGCCGGAAATCCGGCGCCTTGAAGCCCGTTCCGATACTGGCTTTTACGATAATTTCAGGTGTAATTTTATGAGCTATGGCCAGCTTGGGACTTAGCTGGGCAGGGTAAAGAATATTATTGTCATACCGCACTCCGGCAATCAGGTTGGTTTGACCCAATATCCATTGCTTTTGACCAAACAGATACCACGAATTGAGCTGATGCTCCTGGTCATAACGCGTAGAATTGATCTTCTCCCAATTGTACCCAACACCGGTCATCCAGAGCGAATTTGGATTCCTCCCGATATTCAGTTGAATCTCCGGCTTGATCAATGACTGACTTAACCCGATGTGATCAAACAAATCCCCTCCTTGCTTTATAAACACTTTGGCGTTATTGGCGTAATTCGTCGCATAAAATTGTACGGAATAAGCGATCAAATCGTGTACCCGGTTTTTAAAGCGTAAAAAAATACTCTTGTCCTCCTCCACCGTATTTCCACCAACAGCCACCTCGTTATTGTCGGGATAAATTAAGTACGCGTTTTTCTGTTTTTCAGACGAGTATCGGGCTGAGACCAGCAAATTACTTTTCTCGTTAAAGTCATAATGCAATTTGGCGCTGAAGCTATAATTCGTAAACGGATCCACAGTTTGCCCATAGATGTCTTTATCAAAATCATATCCGTCACTGCTGTACCTCTTGCCAAAGAACTGCCATCCGGCCTTTTTTGTTTTCAGATTGGCAGAAGCCGTAAGCCCCAGCGTATTATTAGTAGAATAGTGCGACTGAAAGCTGAAGTCATTTTTTCCCGGCGAATTGGTGATGATATTGATTACGCCTGCCAGTGCATCCGATCCATACAGGCTGGTAGCCGGACCCTTCAGGATTTCTATCTGCCGGATGTTCCCCACTGCGATTCTATCAAGATTGATGATGCCGGCGTTCCTCCCGGTGACGGGCTCTCCATCAATCAATATTAATGTATAGGCGGGATCAAGCCCCTGCATCTGAACGCCATCGCCGAAAGGATTGGGGTAACCCTGGAGCGCTGTGCCAAGAGGGTTGGACGCAACCATCAGCCCGCTTTGCATCTGCAATACATCTATCAATCGTTGCGATCCGGTTTGCCTGATGGCAGCAGAACTGATGACCTGAATAGGCAGGGGAATATTGGAAACCCTGTTTTCCGTTCGCGTAGCGGTTATTACCACTTCGTCCAACGTGGCTTCCCGGTTGAAAAAAGTGTCCTGTACAACTGGATTAACGGCGGCTGGCTGGGCCATAGTCCGCATCATCAAGATTAAAGAGAAGACGAAGAAAAAAAATACTATAGAACCTATCCTCATACTGAACTGCAAAAATGAGCACTTCCATTTTAAAGTTTATCATGCTTTTGTCATAATTGTGCAGGAGCTGTCCAGGCAGAAAAGAATGTTTAGCGATGGGCACATGAGCGCCACAGACGAACGGCAATTAACCGGTAATAAAATATTATCAAAAACAGTTTAGAAAGAAAACCGGCTTGTGTTGCAACCGGCTGATCTCCGGAACATATTAAGGTAACGCAGCAGGTTGTGCTCACGGATAAGGATTAGGTCGTCATCTTTGAGGATGACATTGATCTGGCAGGCATTAATAATATCCTTCGGGCTAACATCTTCGGACATTACATAATTTCTTTGAATTAAACTTTTCCAATTCGAACAGGCTTATGATATTTAAGTATCGAAATAATAAAGTCATGAGTTTATTCAGGATAATACCAGACAAAGTTGATGTCGTACAAAATCAAAATCGGCCGGATGATCCCAATTCCTGGCAATATAAGTTATACGTGATCATTTTTCAGGCCAATACCCCATTGGGGAAGATGTTTGATGTGAGCCTGTTTCTGGTGATCCTGGTCAACATCCTGTTTCTCTTACTCGAAAGTGTGGAATCCTTTTCTCAGAAATATCATACGCTTTTTTTGGTGTTTGATTACATTTTTTTTGCCGCTTTTACCATCGAATATATATTCCGTCTGCTATGTGTCAAGAGGCCGAAACAATTCATATTCAGTTTTTACGGTATTATTGATGCAATGGCTATTTTACCTTTCTTTCTGGAATTCTTTTTTCCGCAGCTACACGTATTGATGATCATCCGTTCCTTCCGGTTCCTGAGAATTTTTCGGATATTCAAAATGGTGAAATTCCTGGACGAAAGCCGGGTCATGATTTTTTCCCTTATACGAAGTTTCAGAAAAATCATCATCT
>JACFNM010000472.1 GCA_019454915.1 Chitinophagaceae bacterium | reverse complement strand
AGTAGGGCTTTTCAATAAAATGCTGTCTGTCGTTGGCCCAATGTACTTTTTCGGTAAACGACACCGGTTCGTGAAAAGGATTTTCTTCATTGCCGATCTGTGGTTCATAGGAAGCTACTCCTGAAGAAGCAATAAAATTCCCGTTCTTATCACGCAAAGCGTAGTCATACAATTGCCCGTATCTGGCTCCCTTAACTAAGGTTGAATTGCCATTCATTTCCTCCCAGTCGTCTGAAATCTGTACCTTCTTCACCCGGGCGCCTCCGCCTATCTTTTTCATATCCGGGTTGTTCAGGCGTACCATGCTCCTGTTGAGGTCAATTTTGTCGCTGAATTTTCTATTGATCGCATATTTTTCAAAAGGCTGGATAATTTCTCTTAGGTTACCGATAGCGCTTACGATAGACCTTATGGCTGCCGCCCCGTCTTGTACATCGGTATTGTCATAGTTGTCGTAAGCAAACTGTGGAAGGTCCGTTCTTAACATTTGCCACGCGGCCGTTGCTACGGGATTGTAGCCGTTTACTTTCTTTAGCGCTATAAGTGCCGTATTTCCCGAAGCAGTACAATTTGTTAAATCGAGTGTAGCATAACCGTGTACATACTCGTAGTGTCCCGGGTTATTATCAATATTGGCAAATACCTTAAAAAACATTTTATCTATCAGTTTCCCATCGGGCTGTTTCAGATACAGATTTTTAAACTGTTCTGTATTGGAGACCGACTTGGGCAGGTGAACGACTAATTTATCTGCGTTACCCAAACCTGTTGCATTTCCTTCGCTGGTAATCCCTTTTATGAAACACATTTGCATGGCACGACGATTCTGCACATAGGCGTAGTCATCACTTTCATATTCCGCGGAAATTATACCGCCTGTTGGCGTCGTAATTTGTGTAAGCTGCCATTTGGAAGCAAGCCTGTCGGCAAGTTCCCGCTCACTATAGCCGGTAGCGTCATCTTCCTGGATGGTGTAAGGAAACTCGGAGTTATTCATCATCCTGTTGCCGCTTGCAACCCTATTATAAAAGCTCTTTTTGTAAGTGCCCCAGCGATCGCTTTGACGAGGCAGATAATTGTCCGTATCTTCTCCATCTCCGCCTGGTATTGATGGGATGTTAGTAATACTGCTGATAAGTCTTTCGTCATATTCAAAAACATAAGGATTAGATTCTCCCCGTACATTCCTGCCAAATGTGAAGTAAACTTTTCGAAGCGTTAGTTTCCCTCTTTTTTTATTAATATTAGTGTTATCTCCGAAGTCAACGGAATCTCCATTTTTGTCAATATTTGTTTTTGAATTATTAGGAACTTCAGGATACAATGTATAATCGTATTCGAAATGAACCGTTTTAATAGCCTTTGCATTGTTCCCGTTTTCAATGTAGTCGGCTTTTGAAAACAATTCGATCTTATCCAGTTTTTCCTGCCGATTGTTGTTATCCCTACCACCGTTTTTGCTTGACGCACCCAATCCGTCCTCACGAGGACTTGTGCGAAAAACGGCTATCATCGTTTTGCTTTCTATTTTGTCGAGATACCAAAGTTCTTTTTCACCATATACATAATTTGCTTTGTCATCGCTCCGGTCGCTTAAAAATCCCTCGTTATAATTAGCGGTATTAGCGCCTTCATTATAGGGCGCTCTCCACTTATAAATGTTCGCCTGCTTTTTATAACTGAATTTGACAGCCGTGCCTATGTCGTCATCACTGATACCGTCTCCGGTTAGATCCACATAATCAGGAGAAAGGATTCCTGTCAGCAAGAAAGAAGTAGCATAGGGAGGTGTTGTTTCCTTCATATATAACTGGTCTCTGCCACTTTGGTTTTGGTTGCTGGCTTCCGTTGAAGTATATCCTATTGTTCCTGTTCTTCTTGCATTTTCTGTGGTAGATCCAACGGCAGGGGCCTGCACCGCGAAGGTTGCCTCTTCCTGCTTAATATTATATACTGGTATTCCATATACCATTCTTTTGCCTTCATTATCCGTAACCGTCATTTCTGAAATATGATGTGTCTTTCGGGTCCCGTTTATCCTGGGATTTCCATTAATAGTTTTCTCCAAACCATACTTCTTTGCCTGTCGTGCATTAAGATAGGTAAGCACATAATTTCTCCGATCTCTTACATCCCGATGCAACACCGGAGAAGACCTTGTGCCATCAGGACTTTTGTAACTGGCAGATGCGACGCCCCCCGTTAAAGCCACCTGCTCTGTTGCTATCCCGGCCTTTTCTATAAATGACTGGTCGGGTTCTGCTGGATCTCCCACCTGTTTGAAATACACGGGTTCATCTAAAGCTCCCACGGTATTATAAGCAGACTCCTGAGGGCCCGTATAATCATTACCCGAAACCCATTTGCCGGTAGTGGCGCCTCCGGCAGTGCCTTCCACCCGCGCCCCTCCTTTGTATATCCACCCCGCACCGATCGTTACGCCGGCACTTGCCTGAATAGATGGGTTACGATGCGCCCTGTCGTACACAATGTAGTTTCCTGCAAAATAGGGTCGGAATTGCTGCGATCCCGTCTGACTTGTAGCAGTAAAAAAATCCTGCGTGGCTACGGGTGTTGGAATGGAAGGCGCACTGGTAAGAAACATTCCATCCTTTTCCCGGTTAAAATCAAGTAAAGCATCTGTGTTTTTTCTTCCTTTCAGATAATTTAAATATCCATATGCAGGCACCGAAATATCTTTATCCAGTATCTTCTCCGAATACACATAACCGCCTCCGCCGTAACCTATTAATCGTTTAGTAAATTAAGTCTTATAAATTCTCTATGCGGCGTATCTGACG
>JACFNM010000471.1 GCA_019454915.1 Chitinophagaceae bacterium | reverse complement strand
TATTGGGTTCTGTGAGATCTTCCGGATATTTTTCTTTTTCATACACCACATCTTTATGAATCTTCTCACCTTTCCCAACGGGGTAAAAATCATATTGCATCGTACTGCCACACAAAGTACCTTTTTCACCGAATAATTTAAAGGACCAGGGATATTCCGGATCAGCGGGCGTACCCCAGCTTCGGTGCTGCCACACACAGTTCAATTCATCGTATTCGAAAATGGCTGATTGCGTATCAGCTATGTTACTCTTGCCGGTCTTGTCCACATAAATGCCGCCCGTGGAACTGATCCGGTTTGGCCATCGTAGGTTCAACATCCAGCGCACGGTGTCCAGCATGTGTACGCACATATCCCCCATGATTCCGTTGCCGTACTCCATAAAAGTGCGCCACCAGCGAATATGAGGCAGCCCGTCATAGGGGCGAAGAGGAGCCGGTCCCGTCCACATTTCATAGTCAAAAAAATCAGGTACGGGCTCGACAGGGGGATTACCATTATTGCGCATGTGATAATAGCAGCACATCTCAACGTGCGATACTTTCCCCAATAAGCCCGCATCCACAATATTTCTTTTGGCATCAATCAAATGAGGTGTGCTCTTTCGCTGGGTGCCTACCTGTACAATGCGATTGTATTTTCGGGCGGCCGCTACCATTGCTTCCCCTTCCAGCACATCTACACTAATCGGCTTTTGTACATACACATGGGCGCCTGCTTTGATGGAATCTATCGCCTGCAGTGCGTGCCAGTGATCGGGCGAACCAATCAATACGATTTCCGGTTTCTGCTCGGCCAATAACTGGCGGTAATCGCCATATAATGCCGGCTTCTTATGACTGGATTGTCGCTGGCTTACCATCTCTGCTGCATGCTCTAACTGATGTCTGTCGGGGTCACACAATCCTACCACTTCCACCGGAGCCACCTGGATCAACCGGAATAAATCACTTTTTCCGTACCAGCCGGTTCCAATGAGTGCAACCCTTCTTGGTGTGTTCGAAGAAGGGACAAAGAAATCCATACCGTTCGCGCGCAGTGAAGCAAGCGCCAATGCAGCCGAACTTCCGCGAATAAACTGGCGCCGGTTGAAATGCTGACTCATATAAACGAAATTAAATGTGAGAAGTGATGGATTAAAGATAAGGTTAATCCGGGATTTCATGATCCTGTTCTACCGTTTACAGGGAAATTTTCGTTTTTCTTATGTGCTGCGTATCATTCAATTTAAATGATAACCACCCATCCGATTTTGGGACTACATTCATTATCTCCCGAATTTCCGATTCTATCCTTCTCCTCTTATGGACACTGATTTATCAATCTTCGAAATGAGTCCCTGTAATACTTTTCCGGGTCCTACTTCGACGAAGGCAGTCGCTCCGTCGGCGATCATTTTCTGAACACTCTGCGTCCAGCGTACGGCGCCGGTTAATTGATCTATCAGGTTCTTTTTTATAACAGCCGGATCAGTAACCGGTAAGCCGCTGACATTTTGATATACCGGGCAGGAGGGTGTATTGAATCGGGTATTTTCAATGGCGGAAGCCAGCTCTTCTTTGGCCGGTTCCATAAAAGGAGAATGGAATGCCCCGCTGACGGGGAGCCGAAGTGCCCGCTTGGCGCCCGCTTCTTTCATACGTACACAGGCAATTTCTATTCCGTTAACAGAGCCGCTTATGACCAATTGACCGGGACAATTGTAGTTGGCCGGTACGACTATTTCACCCGTTTCTTTGGAAATGGCTTCACAGACTTCTTCCACTTTTGCGTCTTCCAGTGCTAAAACGGCTGCCATTGCGGAAGCTTGTATTTCACAGGCTTTTTGCATCGCCGAAGCGCGAAGGATAACCAGTTTTAGTGCATCTTCAAAGGAAAGAGTATTATTTGCTGCCAAAGCAGTGAATTCACCTAATGAGTGACCCGCAACCATGTCGGGTATAATATCTCCCAGGGTTTTATACCGGATAATGGAATGGAGAAAAATGGCGGGCTGCGTCACCTTAGTTTGCTTCAATTCTTCATCTGTGCCTGAGAACATCGTGTCGGAAATACGGAATCCGGCTATTTCATTCGCCTGTTCAAATAAGGCTTTGGCGGTTTCATTGGTTTCATACAAGTCATTTCCCATTCCGGAAAATTGTGAGCCTTGCCCTGGAAAAATATAAGCAGTCATCGTCGTTATGTTTTTTGGGTTAATGTAAATCAGAACCAATCAGCCGGATGAATTCGCTGCGGGTTTCGCCCTTCTCAAATTCCCCGAAAAAAGCAGAAGTGGTGGTTACCGAGTTTTGCTTCTGCACTCCCCTCATCATCATGCACAAATGAGAGGCTTCGATGACTACCGCCACTCCGAGCGGATGCAGCGCATCTTTAATGGCGTCCAGAATCTGAGTAGTAAGCCGTTCCTGCACCTGGAGCCGTCGGGCAAACACATCTACTGTCCGCGCAATTTTACTTAATCCGGTAATCCAGCCGTTAGGAATATAGGCAACATGTGCTTTGCCGAAAAAAGGCAGCATGTGGTGTTCACACATGCTGAATAGCTCAATATCTTTCACGATGATCATTTCACTGATGGGCTCGTGAAATTTGGCTGAATTCAGGATGGCTTCCGCATCGAGCCGGTATCCCTGTGTAAGATACTGCATGGCCTTCGCCATTCTTTGTGGTGTTTTAAGTAAACCTTCTCTCCCCGGGTCTTCTCCTAATAATTTTAATACGCTTGAATAATGCTTTGTTATTGCTTCTGTTGACTTTTCATCGTACTCTTCAATCTTTTTATAAGCCATATCTTAATTAAAAATTTAGGATAATATAGATTAACCGCAAAGTTAATACAGTTCTTTGATAAGTCTAAA
>JACFNM010000470.1 GCA_019454915.1 Chitinophagaceae bacterium | reverse complement strand
TGATGCCGGGATTCGGTCACCTTAATGATCAGGAAAAGAAAGCGATAGCCTCTTTTATTTTGAACCTTACTGCTGAACAGAAGGAGATTTACGCTGACACTTTAAAGGAAGAAGCGGATGGATCGGAAACAAATTACACGTTTACGGGCTACAATAAGTTTTTGACAAAAGAAGGGTATCCCGCCATTAGCCCACCCTGGGGAACGCTTACTGCCGTCGATCTTTCTACAGGGTTGCATAAATGGCAGATCCCTTTTGGCGAATACGAAGAATTTAAATCTAAAGGAATTCCGCCTACGGGAAGGGAAAATTATGGAGGCCCGGTGGTTACGGCCGGTGGGTTGATATTTATAGGGGCGTCAGACGATGCGAAATTTAGAGCAATTCATGTACGGAACGGAGAAATACTATATGAGACGGATCTGCCGGCTACCGGTTTTGCTACACCGGCGGTGTATTCGGTAAAGGGCAGACAATATGTGGTGATTGCGGCGGGCGGCTCTAAGTGGGGTGGTAAGAAAAGCGACGCGTATGTGGCTTTCGCCCTTCCAGGTGAGAAATAATTAATTCGAAATCATTTAAAACAAATAGTAATGAAAACAATTTTCAGTGTGTTCATTTTTACAGGTTTCATAGTCCTGGGATCTTATTCCTGTAAATTAAAAAATCAAACGAATCGGGCCGATGCTAAGGATGAGGCGCGAATAGAAGTGGGCGTAGCTTTGTATTCATTTAACCCATTTTCTATTTCAGAAAGTCTGGCAAAATCTAAAGAGGCGGGCGCAAATTGGGTGGAAGGATTTTTCTTTCACAAGTTGGGAGGGAAATACGGAGACCGGTTGATAGTCAATCTGTCTGATGAAGAAGTACAGGAATTAAAATCTGAAATTAGTGCATCAGGGATGGCATTTAAATCGCTGTATGCGGGCGGCAAAACGGTTGAAGAGTGGGACCAGATGTTTCGCGTTTGTCAGCAGTTAGGAGGTGAATTTCTTGTGGGGGAACCGGAGCCGGAATTATGGGACGGCATTAACGCGCTGGCAGAAAAATATTCAATGAAATTGGCTATTCATGAACATGCCAAAGGGCGCAGTCGTTTTTGGCATCCGGATTCGGTTTTGCTCGCTATAAGGGGGCACGCTAATTTTGGAGCATGTGCAGATCTCGGGCATTGGACGCGGAGCGGTTTAGATCCGGTGGAATGTTTGCAAAAATTAAAAGGACATATTATTAGTGTCCACGCGAAAGACCTGGATGAATTTGGAAACGTAGACGCGAATGATGTCAGAATTGGTGATGGTGTTATCATCTATGAAGAAGTCGTCAGGGAGTTGGAACGCCAAAAATTTTCCGGTCCTATTTATATAGAATGTGAACACGATCCGGAAAATAATGTAGAGGATGTAAAAGACGCCGTTGCCTATATCCGAAAATTAGTGGAGAGTGTTGAGAAGTAGAATGATGCTTTTAGGTAATGAGTTTTCTTTTGTCCGCCAGCATAAGCTTAACGTTCCTTTATACCTGATAGAGCATTGAAAAATGCGTTCCGCTTATGAAAAGGAAAGCGAAGAATTAATTTTGGGATAAACTACGTTAGAGAATATCACATGAAAAGGAGTCAACCAGAAATCAACCGGCGCGCTTTTTTGAAGACATCAACTGTAAGCGGGATATCGTTTCTGTTTCTGCCTTCAATCAGGAACTTTTTTCCGGATAAAAGAGGGATTGTTGATTATCGCCTTTCCCTTGATACGGCTACCCGCATGTTTGACGGTAACACCTGCTGGGCTCACCCCAGGGCAGGGATTATGCCGGCAATCAGGAATAACGGCACCCCCCGGATAGTTATGACTATGAATAGCCTGGATTTATCAGGGAGTGATATCTTCAAAGGAATGTACGGAATGGAATCATCTGATCTGGGAAAAACATGGACTGAGCCTAAGGAGTTAATTCCGATGATGCCCAGGTATGAGAAAATTGGTGATATAGACAGACCGGTTGCCCTAAGTGATTTCTGGCCAGGTTGGCATAAAGCCTCCAAAACCTTGTTGGGAACCGGGCATACGGTTGCGTATACCCCTGACTGGCGGGTTACCAACCCCCGCCCGAGAAATACGGCATACTCCACATATAATGTAGAGGCCGGCGAATGGAGCAGATGGAGCAAGTTGGATATGCCGGAAGGGGATAAGTTTTACAATTCAGGTGCCGGGTGTACCCAGCGTTATGATGAGCAGGGCGGTATCATTTTGCTTCCGGTTTACATTCGTCCTAAAGAAGGGAATCTATATGTAACGGTTTGTAAATGCTCGTTTGACGGAAAAGAATTAGCCTATATCGAAAATGGTTCGGAACTGAAATTAGATATCCCCAGAGGACTTGGCGAACCCTCCTTAACCTTTTTTCAGGGGAGTTATTTTCTCACCCTCAGAAATGATCAAAGAGCTTATGTGGCCCGTAGCAGGGATGGACTCCATTTTGAAGGATACGAACCGTGGAGATTTGATGATGGATCAGAACTGGGTAGTTATAATACCCAGCAACACTGGGTAACGCATAGCGATGCCTTGTTTTTGGTTTATACAAGGCGCG
The DNA here is from genome assembly GCA_019454915.1 of Chitinophagaceae bacterium. Classification (GTDB taxonomy): domain Bacteria; phylum Bacteroidota; class Bacteroidia; order Chitinophagales; family Chitinophagaceae; genus Agriterribacter. Next base: position 267 of record JACFNM010000470.1, on the reverse strand, counting down.
GAGCGAATAACGATCATGTTTTCAGACATAGAGCGCCCTTGTTTATGGCACAAGTTGATCCTGAGAAACTGTGCGTAATACGCGAAACCGAACAAATACTGGTACCTGAACGGGGCGCCCGGCTGGGGAATTTCGGTGTAACGGATGTTAGTCCTGACGAAACCTGGGTAACCGTTTCGGAATGGATGCAGCCCAAAGGTGTTGAAAAGTACGGAAGTGACGGTAGCGTATTCGTTGCGAGGATACACTGGAATAAACCGAACCGGT
>JACFNM010000469.1 GCA_019454915.1 Chitinophagaceae bacterium | reverse complement strand
AGGTAATCCCATACCATCAAATCACCGGTACCGGTGAATAATCTCCTCCACTCTTCCTTTATACTGACCACCAAACAATAGCAAATGAACCAACAGGGGATACAACTGGCAAAGTGCTACCCGCTCCTGCCAGCCCGGCTGCAGTGGGCTGTGATAATGATACGCTTCATAAAAACGCTCCTCAAAGCCTCCGAACAAACGCGTCATGGCGAGATCCATTTCACGATGACCGTAATAGATGGCCGGATCAAAAATAGCTGCATAGCCGTTTGCCGCTACTAAAAAATTACCGCTCCACAAATCTCCGTGCAGCAATGCCGGCCTTTCATCCGGAAAGCGTTCATGAAGCCGTGTACAAATTTGCATGGTCGCTTCCACGTCCTTTCTATCGAGTAAATTCCGCTCTCCGGCGCGAATAACCAATGGAAGAATCCTCTCCCGGGCGTAAAAATCCGGCCAACTGCTGTGCTGCTTATTGGATTGCTGCAGTTTGCCAATATAATTATTTTCATGCAATCCAAAATTATCTGCGGTATGCTGATGAAGACGTGCCAGGCTTTCTCCGAAGTTTTCCCAGAAATCCGCAGCTGCTTCGCCTCTTTCAACATATTCAATCACGAGGAAAATCTGCTGCTTGAATCTGCCGTCAAAAAGCGGGCGCGGAACTTTTATCACACCGGTGTCTGCAAGTTGAATCAATCCTCTTGCTTCTTTTTCGAACATATCCAATCCAAACATGGAAGCGTTTACCTTAATAAAAAAAGGCGCTTTGTCCGTTTCGAGCAAAAAACTCCGGTTGGTATCACCGCCAAAAATATCCTGATTGCCATGTATGGACGTAGGCGTAGAAAAAAAATCTGTAAACCGGCTTTGCAAGTGTTCGATAAAAGACGTGTGTAACATAAGCTTCAGGAAATATTTCAGACGAAGTTAACACGGAATTTTACTAAGAACCTGATAAAAATCAGTTCAACCGGTAAAATGGGTAGCTGTGTTCCTCCATCAACTATCCGGTTCCACTTCCGCCACAACAAAAACACTTCCGCAAACCAATACAATATCCTCCTCCCCCGCCCGCTCAACGGCTGTTGCCAGCGCGGCTTTGACGGTTGGATAATTATCTCCTGATAACCCATATTGCCCTGCAATTTCCGCTAACTGATCTTCAGGCATGGCTCTCGGATTGGCCGCTCTGGTGAAATAATAGGACGCGCCGGCAGGCAATAATCGCATGACGGAGGACACATCCTTGTCCTTTACCATTCCAATAACAATATGCAGATGCCGGTACGTAGTGCTTTGCAGTTGCGCAACAATTTGTTTTACGCCGTCCGCATTATGCCCCACATCTACTATGACCCGGGGATTTTGCCGTATCATTTCCCAACGTCCATGTAAACCCGTTAAGGATTTCGCCTGTTTGAGGGCGCCGGTAATGGTTTCATCATCAACATGCTTCATCTGACGGCTAACAACGTCCGCGGCTGACAAGACGGTAATCAGGTTCTTAACCTGGTAGAGCCCGGGGAGATCAAGATGATACCATTCTTCTTTGCCATTTGAGGTATTCGTCAATTCCACCGACAGTTGATCGCCCTCATACTGGAAATGCTTTAACCGCCGCTCATCATACGCCCAATGGATTGGCGCACTCCTTTCTGCAGATACTTTTTCAAAAACTTCTTTTACTTCAGGGTTTTCCTCTCCAATAATCACCGGCGTTCCTTCTTTTATAATTCCCGCTTTTTCATAAGCGATCTGCGGAAGGCTGTCTCCCAAAATATTCATGTGATCCCAGCCAATATTTGTAATCACCGATAACAGGGGATGAATCACATTGGTGCTGTCCAATCGCCCGCCGAGGCCCGTTTCGATAATGGCGACGTCCACCCCACGCGCGACGAAATAGTCAAAGGCCATGACCACGGTGATTTCAAAGAAAGAAGGTTCTATACGCGCGATAAACGGCTTTACCCTTTCCGTGAAATCCACTACAAAATCTTCTTCTGCCATCACTCCGTTTACCTTAATCCTTTCCCTGAAATCTTTCAGATGAGGAGAGGTATAAAGCCCCGTTTTGTATCCGGATTGTTGCAGAATGGCTGCCAGCATATGGCTGACCGAGCCCTTGCCATTTGTGCCGGCTATATGAATGCTTTTAAACTTATTCTGAGGATTACCGAATTCCCCGCAAAGCGCCAGCGTGTTGGTGAGATCCTTCTTGAATGCTTTCTCCCCAACCCGGCTGAACATGGGAAGGGTATTGTATAGAAAATCTACGGTTTCTTTGTAATTCATGAACTTCTGCCTTCTCTGAAAGGCATGCAAAGCTAAGCGGAATAACGGGGTTTTTAAAAAACCGCAACCGTAATATTAATTGGTAACCTTGAAATTAAAAATAATGGTTCCCCGCTGTTCTTCACCTGCAGCAAATTTCAACTGGCGGGCTTTGCGCAGCGCTATATCCTTCATGGCTGCATTAGAAGTAGTGGAACCCAAAGGCTGATACGTAGCGCTGGTAACTGTTCCGTTGGCATCTACCGATAAGTCCACGGCTACTTTGGCATTTTCATTAAAATCATCCTGAAAAGAGGGCTGTCTGATGATTCTTCTTCCTTTCAGGCTTCCCTGAATGGTATATCCGCTGCCGCTGCCACCTACTCCGTCATAATTTTTGGAGTTGGGATCCCCGTTAATCTTTCCCCGGTCGCCGGTTCCGGTAGTATTCCCCTCGCTCCTGCTGTTATTCCATGAGTCGGCATTATTTCCGCCCGGTCCGCTACCATCGCCTCCTTTATAGGTAGCCTTTGGCTTAGGCGGTGCGGGATTCGGATTTTCCACGATTTGGGGTTTATTATTGTTTTGC
>JACFNM010000468.1 GCA_019454915.1 Chitinophagaceae bacterium | reverse complement strand
CGCTGAAAGCATCTAAGCGTGAAACCTTCCACAAGATGAGTTTACTTTTAAGGGCCGTCGTAGACGACGACGTTGATAGGCTATAGGTATAAAGGTGGTAACATCAAAGCCGAGTAGTACTAATTGCCCGTACGCTTTAATTTTTTTAATTAATATTCAATCTGTTATTCGTTATTTCCCAATATGTTAATTTATTGTGATGACTAATCGTGAATGGTAAATACCTAATAAGTATGTTGTCAGTAATCACGAATAATTCATCATTTAAGTTCTTATGGTGCTTTTTCCGGTGGTGTTCACCTCTTCCCATACCGAACAGAGAAGTTAAGCCCTCCATGGCCGATGGTACTGCACAGAAATGCGGGAGAGTAGGTAGGTGCCATATTTATTAAACCCGATCAGTTTTACTGGTCGGGTTTTTTTGTACCCCGCATTTTTATTTTCACTGCAATTTTCAATTGAAGCAACGATCGGCACTTTAGGATTGTCAGTTAGCAAAAGCAATATGAGATATGTATTGTGTGGACTTTCTCTTTTCCACTAGCTTTTGAGAAGAGTCCCTGGTAGACCTAACTAATGTAACTGCAGGCATATCTCCATGACTATCAGCGTTTCCCGATTTTTCGGGGGGTTACTATAAAATTTATGTTAAACCTCACGTTACTATAACAGTCCAACGAAAGATCAAAAAGTTGTAGCGATGAAAGCACCAAAATTTTTCTATCTGATTTGGCTCATATGGCTCGGATTGTTGTCCTGCAGCAAAGACAACGATAACGAGCCATCCGTTAATAAAGAAAAACCTTACTTCGGTTTCAATACCAAAGGTCTGTAAATACAATCGAACAGGTTGCTCTTGCAGACTCTTTTTTTAAAGAGCTGACCCCTGATATCGTCAAAAATTTGACGATCAGGGTGACCGGCGGAACATTGTCTCAAACTACTTATCCGGCAGACTGGGCAGACGCGATGATAGCAGGCTGGGTTCAATTACAGCAAAAATTCAATTTTAAAATGATTTTTGTGATCAATGGTAATGACAGCCCGGCTAATCAGGCAAATTTGATTCAAAGGTGGGTGGATAAAGGCGCAAAATTTGAGTTTTTGGAAATGATGAACGAAACCTATCTGCCGAAATATTTAACCGGCAATACGGTAGATCATCCTGAAGTTACCGAAGCAATTACACCACAGAAGTATAGCGATACCCTATTGCCCAATTTTTGGGCTCACCTGGATCAATTCAATCTGTCTTACTATGTTTGCCTCGCCAGGAAAAATCCATCCAATCCTAATCAACAACAGTCAATCGAAAATTGGAACAACACGATAATATCGGCAATCACCGGAAAGTATTTAAGCCGTGATGTAAACGTAACATTGCATTTGTACACCTCGGAAGATAACAGCGGATTTGACTACAACCAGATTAATGAGGTGCGTGCCTCGTTACCGGCCGGGCCGCATATTGCCATTACGGAAGCAGGTGTACTAAGTGAAACACTGAGCAATGAAGCCATAGGACAACTGGCTGTTGAGCATTATAAACAAATCCTTAATAACCTGCAGCCCGGTGATTATTTGTTGGATCAGGTTCTATATGCGCCTGGCCCGGATAATAATACAGCTAACCTAAGTTCGTTGCATGGCGTCACACAAAAGGGTAAACGAATACAGGCGTTCTTACTGAACGAATTCTGATGTAATCCGATAGGGAGCACTTTTAGCAAATTAATAGTGTGCTTTTGTTGTTACGATATGACTATCGGTTTCCCTTTCTGCGAAGTCACTCTAAATAGACTAAGACACCTGTTCCAAAACTTTCCAAATCTGATATAGCCCTCGCGGTACATGAAAATATCCCTCCCATTTTCAGCCTTTTGGGGGAATCAGCATATCCTCCCGTCTGTTCAGGTAACCCTACCATTCTACGTATTTACTGTCTGTAGAATGATTCCAGGTATAGTCGTGAAGTTTTTGAAACCATTGTCGGTACTTTTCATTCTTCGTTTGTAAGGGAAAATGATCAGCTCAACTGACGCTCTTACGCATAATTTCACCTGGTAAACTTTGCAGCGAAACGGCAGTAAGATTCAGGGGAATTTCCAACTGATCAGAGGTGTCCAATACAGTTTACGAAAATACCTACGTCATTCGATCTTAACTCATTACGGCAGATGTTGGACGGATTCTTCAAATAGCAATTCCATCTTTCTAATAGACAGGTTGTTTAGATATTGATTTTGAAATAAAATAAATTGGAAAGGCTGTTCACCTAAAGCAGTTTCGTTTGATAAACTATAGAATTCTCATCAAAAATTGACAATAACATGCGTTTTAGCAACCAAAGTATTTTCGCTTATCTTCTGAAGAAATGTATTCTGTCTGTTGCTTTATGGGCTGGAGTGGTGGACACCACCCTGGCTCAGGACATCCAGAATCCAGAAAAATATGCCGATCACCGATGGCCCGGTTGAGGCTGTATTGCGGGATGGAAATACGCTTTATCTCGGAGGGAAATTTTTCGGTATTGGACCCAGTGTGCCGTATGGAGCTTCTATAGGTATCGCTACGGGAAAACATAATCCGAATTTTGTAAACCCCAACGGATCCGTAAATGTAGTAGTTTCTGATGGGGCAGGAGGTTGGTATATTGGAGGCGATTTCACCCGGGTGGGTGGAGTCACCCGCAATCATCTAGCGCGTATCAATGCAGACGGTAGCCTTCATAGCTGGAATCCGAATTCGGATGGTACAGTTTATTCGTTGTGCATTTCAGGTAATACTTTGTATGTGGGTGGAGCATTCTCTGAATTGGATGGACAGCCAAGAAATAATTCGGGAGCCTTTAATACCACGACCGGGG
>JACFNM010000467.1 GCA_019454915.1 Chitinophagaceae bacterium | reverse complement strand
TTCCTGCACCCTTGCATTTACACTCAACCGCTCATTTTTTGGCTTCCGCGTAATAATATTAATCACCCCCGCCAAAGCGTCAGCGCCATAAATGACGGACATGGGACCTTCGATGATTTCTATACGTTCTATGGAATTAACCTCAATCTGATTGACATTTACCTCGTTGGAGGTACCCTGCCTGCCCACTACCGGCACACCGTCTATCAGCACTTTCACGTTTTGCCCTGCCAGCCCCAGCATATTGATATTCGATCCGCCCGTGGCAGGATCCTGGGAAAAACGGATGTTCAACTGATTGCTAAGCACATCCTGCAATTTGGCCGCCCCCTGCTTCTGAATTTGTTCATAAGGAATGACCCGCACCTGGTACACCGAGTTCTTTACCGACTGAGGTTTGTATTGACCCGTAACGACCACTTCCGAAAGCTCTTTTGAAAAAACCGTATCTTCCTGAGCCCTACCCAGGCTTGCCATCCCCGCCAGCCCGATAAGCAAACATAATTTTCGCATCTTGTAATAATAAAAAATCCGATACAAACTCCTGTGATGACATCTTCAGGTCAGGAGTAATCCATCTCCTGTGTTAATTTCCTTCTTATTCACCCAAACTGCAAATGTGTAACAGAAATATCATTTGGCGCCGTCTGAAAGTTAAAACTCCCTCTTAAAGCCGGAAAACTGACGATCTTATGACAATACAGCGCATTCAACCATCACCGTCTGATCATCCCGGTAACCACAATTCATCTTTGATAGAGAATGATGACCCATCTTGTATAAAGAATAGACGCTACCCTTCAACAGTGTTGGCTAACATTTTTTCTTCTTAAATTTAACATAATTATGCTGAAACGGACTGCAACCTTCGGTCGCCCACTCCATCTTGTAACGTAAAAAATAGTACCTTACAACCCTTTGTAATATTAGTATTTTAATCAGTATTTTTAATTCTTTACTTAAAACGAAAGATATGAAAACCGGGCTTCTCAGTTTTTTACTTCTTTTTGCCATAACCACTTTCGCACAACCCACTCTCCGGGAACAATTTGAAAAAATAAACACCGTGCAGGAAGCTGAAAAATTTGTTGCGGCAAACCAGCCTATCAAGCCGGAGTTGTACAAGCTGACCTATGGAAAAGATTCTTCGCGGGTAGATGTGAGGTTATTAAAACTGACGAAAGGAGATATTCTATCCATCGGGTACACCACCTACAAAATCATAGACGCCAAAGAATCAATCAATTACCGGGCAAGCTATATCTTCCTGGATGGTGCAGAACTTACCGTATCGGAGATCGAAAAATTGAGAGCGGAAATCCTTCAAAAACTTTCTGAAGGCGTTCCTTTCGAAAAACTTTCGGATGAATACACGATGGATGGAAACAACACCCACGGCGATACCGGATGGTTTTTTGGAGAAGAAATGGTGCCTATAGAATTACAAAACGGCGTAAAGAATCATAAGCTGGGCGATGTATTTTTTGTAGATGTGCCTGATCGCAAGTGGAACTATATTGTTAAAAAAACGTATAACGATCAAATAGACAAAGAAATAACCGTCCTTCGTGCCACCGGAAGATAGCCGGGAAATAACTTTCAGATTTTTAACAGAATCAATGCCATGAGATTTAGACTTTATCATCTGTTGACCCTGCTCCTGCTTTCCGGTAATATTGCCTGCGGACAGTCTAAGGAGCCATGGACGCAGGAACAATTACTACCAACGGCAACACTGGCCGAACGGATCAATAATAATCAAACGGATAACCTGCTTATCCTGAATATAGGGCCGGATGCGGTGATCAAAGGATCAGTGGATATTGGACCCGCACAGGAAAAGGAGAGCATCTCCAAATTAAAAGCCTATTTAAAAGATGTAAAAAAAGATAAGGAAGTCGTCATCTACTGCGGTTGCTGCCCGTTCAGCAGATGTCCCAATATTCGTCCTGCTTTCAGAACACTGACTGAAATGGGTTTTAAAAATGCCCGGCTGCTGGACATCCCTCAAAATATCAGGGTGGACTGGATTAGTAAGAAATACCCGCTGGCAGACTAACCATGAAACCTTTTTTCATTCTGACCTTTTGCGTTTTCTTTGTCTTCGGTTCACGGGCGCAGGAAAAAACAATCCTCAAAGGAAGCCCGGCTCCCGAAATTGCATTGGCTCAACCGGATGGTAAAATACTCAAACTCTCCTCGCTGAAAGGTGCGCTTGTTCTCGTTGACTTTTGGGCAACCTGGTGTGCACCCTGCGTACAGGAGCAACCTGAGCTAAAAAAGATTTATCAACAATATGATAAATACGTCAAAGAGGGAAAGTTTCAGATTCTGGGAGTGTCCTTAGACAGAAAAAAAGAGCATTGGGAAAAAGGTATCGAACGGTTAAAAATCACCTGGCCACAAATCAGCGACCTGAAATACTGGACCAGCCCCGTTGCAGATGCATACGGCATTGAAGGGTTGCCTTTCAATGTGATCGTGGATGAAAAAGGGAATATTGCCGCCATCAATATACATGGGACTCAGCTTGTCAATTTTATTGACCGTCACTTAAAAAATAAGAAGTAGAGATTGAAATCTTTTCACTTCCCATTTTTCTGAATGGACCACTAATGCTCATCGTGCTGATGTCCGGGATTGTTGCCGTCGCTAACCTCCACGTTAATATTCCTGTCAAGTGTTGTAACCTGTCCCTGCTGGTCAGTAACCCTCAGATGAAAACTGTAGGCGCCGATCGCCTGGCCCAGGGGGATAATGGGATAGTCCTGGAAACCACTCACTTCTTTTTTCCCAACATATTCGCCGGTGTAGGTATTGGTATAGGTGTAAAGTCCGTAACCGCTTTCCTGGTGTATCTCCAGGTCAATTTTTTCAATACGTCC
>JACFNM010000466.1 GCA_019454915.1 Chitinophagaceae bacterium | reverse complement strand
AATTGCTTCAAAACCATGCTCCTTTGCTTAGCGCCCTTGGCAACGGGAAAATCAAAATATTAAAAGATAAGGCAGGAAGTACGGTATCCTATAGTATCCAGGGAGGCTTTGCCGAAGTGTTGAACAATAAGGTGGCCGTGCTGGTGGAAGGCGCTGTTGAGTCCTGATCGGTTTTTTTTACATCATTACTCCGGTAAACATCGAGTGCATGTTTACCGGTTTTTTTTATCCCTTTTTCTTATCTTGCACGCATAATTTTGACTTATGGCAGACAAAAAAGAAGGCGGATTGATGTTTGGAAAGCAGAACTACAAGTGGATGGCGATTGGCGCCGGCGTTATTGTTCTATCGCTGCTGTTGATGGCTGGCGGTAAAAACGCTGATCCGAATGTATTCAATTATAATGAAGTTTACAGTACCCGGAGGATCACGATAGCGCCTGTTTTACTTGTGCTGGGACTGCTGATTGAAATGTATGCCATCATGCTCAAACCCAAATCGGGTACAAAGTGATTATTTTTCGAATCTGTAACGGTGTAATCTGATAATTGCAGGGCGGTGGCGAATAGCCATCGCTTTTTTTTCAGAATCTTTTAGAAAAGGGCACGCAATCAACAGCTTATACGTTAAAGGATATTGTCAGCATATTTTTATTTCTTATCATGAGTATTTTTCAGGCTATTATCATTGCTATTATTGAAGGACTTACCGAATTTCTTCCCGTATCATCTACCGGACACATGATCATTGCAAGTTCCATGATGGGCATTTCGGGTGATGACTTTACCAAAATTTTTGAGATAGCGATTCAGTTGGGCGCTATTCTTTCCGTGGTGGTATTATACTGGAGAAAATTCTTTGACTTTTCGAAGTGGCAGTTTTACGTAAAACTGGCTGTTGCCGTTATTCCGGCTTTAATATTGGGTAAATTATTATCGGATAAGATAGACAATTTGTTAGAAAGTCCTGCCACGGTGGCCATCACCTTATTATTGGGAGGGATCGTGCTCCTGTACGTGGACCGGTGGTTTAAGCATCCCGGTATTCATGAAGATAAAGACCTTAGTTACCGGAATGCGTTTATCATCGGCATTTGGCAGTGTATTGCCCTGATTCCGGGGATGAGCCGAAGCGCTGCAAGCATCATTGGCGGAATGCAGCAAAAATTGACCCGTACGCTGGCGGCGGAATTCTCCTTCTACCTTGCCGTTCCGACGATGCTGGCTGCCACCGTATATAAACTTTTTCTAAAGACCTATCCTTCGGGAGGGGCGGCAGAAGTGAGGGGATATGATATCGTGTTCGGTAATGCTGCCAACACCACGGCGTTTATCATCGGCAATATCGTTGCGTTTATAGTGGCGGTACTCGCTATCAAGTTCTTCATCGGCTACCTGCAAAAACACGGATTTAAATTGTTCGGTATTTACCGTATTATTGTAGGCGTATTGTTACTCGTGATGATTTATGCCGGGTACCTTAAGTAAGAGAAACTAAACTCATCTTCTGTTGAATGCAAACTGCCCCTAAAAAGGTGATTAACGGGTGGGCAATGTACGACTGGGCGAACAGTGTGTACAACCTCGTGATTACCACTACCATCTTTCCCGCCTACTACGTAGGTATTACCAGTAAGGGGAATAGCAACGGCAAACACTATGTAGATTTTTTCGGCAGGCAGTTTATCAATACTTCTTTACTCGACTATGCCCTGGCGCTTGTTTTTCTCATCGTAGCCATCTCGTCCCCGGTGCTGTCTTCCATAGCCGATTACCGGAGGAATAAAAAAGTGTATCTGCGCTGGTTTTGTTTTTTAGGCGCTGCAGCCTGTTGCGGCTTGTTCTTTTTTACCCCGCAGCGGATAGAATTCGGGATCGTCCTGTTTTCGCTGGCGGCGTTGGGTTATTGGGGTAGCCTCGTTTTTTATAACTCCTACCTGCCTGATATTGCTGCCCCGGAAGATCAGGATCGGGTAAGCGCCAAGGGCTATGCCCTGGGTTATGTAGGAAGTGTGCTGCTGCAAATGATCTGTTTCGTTATTATAGTAAAGCCCTCCTGGTTTGGTTTGAACCCGGCTGATCCTACGTTGGGCGTGCGTATTTCATTCCTCCTCACGGGGTTGTGGTGGTTTGGGTTTGCCCAGCTTACGCTACGGGTACTCCCGCTGCCCAGCCGGAAAGAGCGTAAGTCCAGGAAAAATGTATTTACCAACGGCTTTCACGAACTTTCGCTTGTGTTTGGCCAGTTGAAGCATATACCGGTATTGCGCCGGTTCCTGCTGTCGTTTTTTCTATACAGTATGGGTGTGCAAACGGTGATGCTGGTGGCTGCCGGTTTTAGTAAGAAAGAAATTTTCCCCGAAGTGAAGGATGAGCCGAAACTTTTGTTTACCCTTATCTTAATACAGTTGGTAGCCATTGCCGGCGCGGTGCTCATGAGCAGGATTTCAAAGAGATTAGGTAACCTGAATGTGCTGATAGTGGCGGTTGTGATTTGGATTTTTGTTTGTATATCCGCCTATTATGTCCAGACGCAGGGGCAGTTTTATTTTCTGGCGGCGGTGGTTGGACTGGTGATGGGAGGTATACAATCCATGAGCCGGAGTACTTATTCCAAATTTTTGCCCGAAACGAAGGACTCCACTTCTTTTTTCAGTTTCTATGACGTAACGGAGAAGATAGCCCTGGTGATCGGTTTGTTTTCTTTTGGATTTATAGAAGATATTACCGGAAGCATCCGCAACTCGGTCATTGTATTGATCGTTTTTTTTGCGTTGAGCCTGGTGGCTTTGCTGTATACAAAAAGGGCGGTTATTACCAGAACTTCCAGTTTCTGATTATATTTTTAGAAAGGCCGGCCATGCGTCTTTTTAATCAGGCTTGTTGCC